>NZ_JBMKHT010000010.1:0-110577 GCF_049238165.1 Enterobacter cloacae complex sp. IR5422
TCTGGCGGCGTTTACTGGAAAACTCACTGTCGGCAAAAGTCAGTTGCTGGCTCATCCGGTTACTCATTCTGGGTTCAGGTTACAACACGATGATCTCACATCTCGGACTTATTCGCACCTTCCTTAACGCTCACCTCACGGAGTAATCGCTCCTTGGTTGATTTATCTAACCAGCGCCCGAGATCCTGAAGCTTCAGTTTCCCGTCAAGCACGCTGTATCGCGTGGTTCCTTCCGCGGAGAGAATAAACACCCCTTCGTAGCCAAAGTTGTCATACAGGGACTTACCCAGGTTCTGCTTATCCCATGCCCAGTGAACGTCAGTGTTCAAATGAAGATGTTTGTAGGCATCTCCCCATTCAGCATTATCTTTCAAGTGACTTCGCATGCTTTCCTGGCGGGAATCCAGGGCTTTCCTTAACAAAAATTCATCGTGCTTATCGCTGATTTTATTAACATTATTTTTTATTAATAGCAGGGAAATTATTGCCGCAATGAAAATACTTATCAACAATGTCACTATATAGGTAAAGGTTTTATTTATCAGCCCCTTAGAAGGCTCGGCATCCGTAAAACCGGGATTGTTCAGAGGTAGGGTCATCATTCGCCTTCTTATACTGCTAATACGTCAATTTTTATGCCACCTTTATTTATCGGCAAAGAATAATAAAAATTTATAGTTAAAACCCTTAAGCTTAAAGAACATTTGATTTTTACAATCCAGATCAAATTATTAGCTCTCTTACAGCCTGAATTCGGTTAAATACTTCTCCCGGAGGGAGTGACCTTTAACCTCGCCGGTTTTATTTATAAAGAACATAATCTTAGTTTTTATGCTGTAACGGTTACAGGCGTATAAAAAACCGGGCGTAAAGCCCGGTTTTTTTTCATACGGCATTGACTCTATTCGCTCAATCCGCGGTTATCCAGCATCGGCTCAATCTTCGGATCGTGCCCGCGCCAGTTGCGGTAAAGTTCAGCTAAATCAGTACTATTCCCGCGGGACAAAATGGCCTCGCGGAATTTCTGTCCATTTTCGCGAGTCAACCCGCCCTGCTCGACAAACCACTGATAGCCGTCGTCGGCCAGCATTTGCGTCCACAGGTAGGCGTAGTACCCTGCCGCATAGCCGCCGCCGAAGATATGGGCAAAATAGCTGCTGCGGTAGCGCGGCGGAACGGCAGGCAGATCCAGCCCTTCTTTCTTCAACGCTGCCGCTTCAAAATCCTCCACGCTCAAAACGGCCTCGCTGATGCCGTGCCAGTTCATGTCCAGCAGCGCGGCACCCAGCAGTTCGGTCATGTCATAACCCTTGTTGAAATGGGTCGCGTTTAGCATGCTTTCCCGCAGCGCGTCCGGCATCGGTTCGCCGGTTTCGTAATGGCGCGCATAGTGGGTAAACACCTGAGGATGGCTGGCCCAGTGCTCGTTGATTTGCGACGGGAACTCAACGAAATCACGCGGCGTATTGGTGCCGGAAAGGGTGGCGAAACGCTGGCTGGCAAAGAGACCGTGCAGCGTATGGCCAAACTCGTGGAACAGGGTTATTACGTCATCCCAGGAGAGAAGCGCGATACCGCCATTCGCCGGTTTCTGGTAGTTACAGACGTTGTAGATCACCGGACGGGCAGCAAACTCGAAGGATTGCTCGACGAAATTCCCCATCCATGCCCCGCCCTGTTTGGAATCACGGGCAAAGAAGTCACCGTAAAACAGCGCCATGCCCTCGCCGGTGTGGTCGAAAATTTCCCATACGCGGACGTCCGGGTGATATACCGGGATATCGAAGCGTTCGACGAAGCGAATGCCAAACAGCTGGCTGGCAGCCCAGAATACGCCATCCTGTAGCACGGTATTGAGCGCAAAGTAGGGCCTGATCTGCGACTCATCGAGGGCATATTTTGCCTGGCGCACGCGCTCCGCATAAAAGGCCTAGTCCCAGGCCTCCACGGTGAAACCGCCCTGCTCGTCGTCGATGACTTTCTGAATATCGGCCTGTTCGCGTTCCGCGCGGGCGCGGGCGGCAGGCACAATGCCGCGCATAAATTCCAGCGCGGCGGCCGGGGTTTTCGCCATCTGGTCAGCGATGCTCCAGCTAGCGTAATCCTCAAAGCCCAGCAGACGGGCCTGCCGCGCGCGCAGCGCCGTCAGACGAAGGATCAGCGCGCGGGTGTCGTTTTCGTCCCCTTTCTGGGTACGCGTCCAGCCTGCGTTGAAGAGGTTTTCGCGGGTCTGACGATTGCGCAGCGCGGAAAGCGCGGGCTGCTGGGTGGTGTTCAAAAGCGGGATCAGCCAGCGATCGTTTAGCCCTCGCTCCGCGGCAGCCTGCGCCGCGTCAGCGATCTCCGTTGCGCTGAGCCCGTCAAGCTGGTGCGCATAATCCACCACCAGCCCACCGGTCTTATCGGCAGCCAGCAGACGCTGGTTAAACTGGCTGGTCAGGGAGGCCGCCTCGGTATTCAGCGCCTTCAGCTCGGCCTTTTCTGTCTCATTCAGACGCGCGCCGGCCAGAATAAACCGCTGATACAACTCCTCGACCAGACGACGGCATTCGGCGTCCAGCGCGGCACGGTCCTGCCAGACGCTCTCCACGCGGGCGAACAGCGCGTCATTCAGCCAGATATCGTTTGCCAGCGCGGCAAGCTCGGTGGAGAACTGTTCTTCCAGCTCCTGTAAATACGGATTGGTGTGCGCGGAAGTCATGGCGAAGAACACGCTGCTGACACGCGAGAGCATGGCGCCGCTCTTCTCCAGCGCCAGCACGGTGTTCGTGAAGTCAGGCGCAGCGGCCTGAGAGACAATCGCGTCAATGTCCGCACGCTTCTGACGAAGGGCTTCATCGAAGGCCGGACGATAGTGGCTGTCGTTGATCTGATCAAAATGGGGGGCCTGGTAAGGCAGCAGGCTGATGTCAAAAAAGGGATTCGTGGCCGTCATCTTTCACTCCTGAGTACGGGTATCCTCCCAGAGTAGGCCAGGCCGCCATCCCCTGCAACGCTGTCATACAAATGTTGCCTTAACGCACCCTCTGCGGCCGTGCTATGTTAGTTAAACACAAAAAGCGTTGAGGAACAGTGAGATGATTATTTTAGTTACCGGGGCAACGGCAGGTTTTGGTGAAAGCATCACGCGTCGCTTCGTCGCCAACGGGCACAAGGTTATTGCAACGGGCCGCCGTCAGGAACGTCTGCAGGAGCTGAAGGACGAATTAGGCGACAGCATCCTGACCGCGCAGCTGGACGTGCGTAACCGCGCGGCGATTGAAGAGATGATTGCCAACCTGCCCGCCGAGTGGCGCGCCATCGACGTGCTGGTCAACAATGCCGGTCTGGCGCTGGGCATGGAGCCGGCACACAAAGCCAGCGTGGAAGACTGGGAAAACATGATCGACACCAACAACAAAGGGCTGGTCTATATGACCCGCGCGGTGCTGCCGGGCATGGTTGAGCGCAATCGCGGCCACATTATCAATATCGGCTCCACCGCCGGAAGCTGGCCTTATGCAGGCGGCAACGTCTACGGCGCAACAAAAGCGTTTGTGCGCCAGTTCAGCCTTAACCTGCGTACCGATCTGCACGGCACCGCCATTCGCGTCACCGACATCGAGCCGGGCCTGGTGGGCGGCACCGAGTTTTCCAACGTGCGTTTCAAGGGCGACGACGCGAAAGCGGACAAGACCTACGAAAACGCTAACGCCCTGACGCCGGAAGATGTCACCGAAACGGTCTGGTGGGTGGCGACGCTGCCAAAACACGTCAACATCAATACCGTAGAAATGATGCCGGTCAGCCAGAGTTTTGCCGGGCTTAGCGTCCATCGTGGCTAACGCTGCCCTTCCCGGCCTGCGGGCCGGGTCTGTTTCGGGTTATAAAAGAATGGTAGTATGTTTAGGCTAACTCTCTGAGAAATGACAACTCATGGCCGCTGAATCGCAACTCAATCCCACCCAGCCCGTAAACCAGCAAATCTATCGCATTTTGCGACGTGATATTGTCCATTGCCTGATCCCACCGGGAACGCCGCTTTCTGAAAAAGAGGTGTCCGTGCGTTTTGACGTTTCCCGTCAGCCGGTGCGTGAAGCGTTTATTAAGCTTGCGGAAAACGGTCTGATTCAAATCCGCCCGCAGCGCGGCAGCTACGTGAACAAAATTTCACTCTCTCAGGTGCGCAACGGCTGTTTTGTTCGCCAGGCCATTGAATGCGCGGTGGCGCGGCGTGCCGCAACGCTCATCAACGACAAGCAGTGTTACCTGCTGGAGCAAAACCTGCATCAGCAGCGGATTGCGATTGACCGTAAGCAGTTGAATGATTTCTTCCAGCTTGATGATGAATTCCACCAGAAGCTGGCGCAGATTGCAGATTGCCAGCTGGCCTGGGACACCATCGAAAACATCAAGGCCACCATCGACCGCGTGCGTTATATGAGTCTCGATCACGTCTCTCCGCCGGAAATGCTGCTCCGACAGCATCATGATATTTTCAGCGCGCTGGAAAAACGCGACCCGGACGGCGTGGAAAAAGCGATGACGCTTCATCTGCAGGAAATTAGCGAATCCGTGCAGCTGATTCGTCAGGAAAATAGCGAGTGGTTTAGCGAAGAATAATATTTCGCCGCGCCCTTTCGGGTGCGGCGATGGGTTTAGCGAACGACTAACACCGGAATGGTGGCGTAGCGCAGGATAGATTCCGCATTTGATCCCAGCAGATGGGTGGTGATGCCCGGGTTTTTCGACCCGATGACGATCGCGTCATATTCCCCTTCCTTGCTCAGTTTGATAATTTCATCGCGGACGTTGCCAAAGCGAACCAGACAGTCAATTTTCTCCGGCGAGATATCGAACAGTCGTTTTAAGGCGTTCATTTTCTTCCCGGATTCCTCAGTCATATATTCTTCGAACTTTTTAATATCGGCGTTAAAACCGCGCAGCAGGGATCGGCTGCTGGTCGGCAGAATATTGACCAGGGTAATCGACGCGCCCTCGGCCTTCGCGAGGTTAGCCGCGTGGCGAACCGCTTTGTCACTCAAATCCATTTCAAATACATCAACAGGCATCAAAATCTTCTTATACATAAGCCTGGCTCCTTATTCCGATGAAAGGGTTATTTCCTGTATCCAGAATGGCATCGGGAATATAAACCAACCCTCAACGCTTCCCTGATGAAACTATCAGGTAATGAAAATAACGGTCTGCTTTGTAAATTGCTGTCGTGAACGGTCAGCGACCGAGGCAATAAAGAAAAAAGTGTGAGTTTGATCAAAAACAAAAACATCTGATGCAGACAGGCGTATTTATATGCCCCGTGAACGGCAACCCTGAAATAACGCCGTAACGAACAGGTTAGAGAGGAGAAAATACCATGATGACATACGACCGTAACCGCAATGCAATCACCACCGGCAGCCGCGTCATGATTAGCGGCACAGGCAAAACTGGCGTGATTAAAGCGATCCACAGCGACGGGCTGGATGCCGCGCAGGTGCGCCGCAGCAAAACGGTTGAAGTGGAAGGATGCGAAGGTAAGTTCGAACCGATTGAGCTGATTCGCCTGGGTATGCACTAAACGGTGCGCAGACATGCCGCCGAGAACGGCGGCATGTGCTGAATTACCCTTGAGATACGTACTGCGCCACGGTCGCTTTCGCGCCCTTTTGCAGCAGCGTCTGGTACGCCTTCATCACCGCATCAACAAAGACGGATTCACGCGGTAATTCTTTGCCGAAGATGGCCTCGATGCCGAGCAGCGCCCTGACCCGGCTTTCCCCTTCCGCACTGCCTTTAACCGCCGCCTGAATCACTTCCAGCTGCGGATCGCTCACGTCAATTGCGTTACCCTGCTCATCCACGCCGCCGACATAGCGCATCCACCCTGCCACACCCAGCGCCAGCAGCGGGAAAGGCTTCTGATGCACCAGGTGCCAGCGCACGGAATCCAGCATGCGCTGCGGAAGCTTCTGGCTGCCGTCCATCGCAATTTGCCAGGTCCGATGGCGCAGGGCCGGGTTGCTGTAGCGGGCAATCAGGAGATCGGCATAGCGTCCTAAATCGACGCCTTTGACCTTCAGCGTAGGCGCCTGCTCGTTAAGCATCAGCGCGTGCGCGGCGACGCGGTAGTTTTCATCTTCCATACAGTCGTTAATATGCTGATAGCCCGCCAGATAGCCCAGGTACGCCAGGAATGAGTGGCTGCCGTTAAGCATGCGCAGCTTCATCTCTTCAAACGGGATAACATCTGACACCAGCTCGGCTCCGGCTTTTTCCCACGCTGGACGGCCGGCCACAAAGTTATCTTCGATCACCCACTGACGGAACGGTTCACAGGCCACCGCCGCCGGATCGCGCACGCCGGTAAGCTGTTCAATTCTATCCAGCGTGTCGGGGGTGACCGCAGGCACGATGCGATCCACCATCGTTGACGGGAAGGTAACGTGGGATTCGATCCAGTCCGCCAGTTCACCGTCTACCGCACGGGCGTACGCGCAGGTGACATTGCGCATCACGTGACCGTTCTCCGGCATGTTGTCGCAGGACAGCACGCTAAACGCCGGCAGGCCCGCCGCCTTACGCCGCGCGAGCGCTTCCACGACCACACCCGGCGCAGATTTCGGCTGGTGCGGGTTTTGCAGGTCTGCGACGATAAAAGGGTGATCGAGCATCAGTTGCCCGGTCGCCGGGGAATGGCAGTACCCTTTCTCGGTGATGGTCAGCGACACAATCGCCACCTGCGGTTCGCACATCGCGGCCAGGACGGTCTCCAGCCCGTCAACCTCCGCATGCAGCGCCTTTTTTACCACGCCAACCACGCGGGAGGTCCACGCATCGGCAGACATTTCCGCCACGGTATAGAGATTATCCTGCGCGTTCAGATCGGCAATCTGCTGTTCGCCGCCAATCAGGTTAACCTCACAGTATCCCCAGTCGCTACCGTGTTCCGCTGCGAGGATGTCGGCGTACACTGCCTGATGCGCACGGTGAAACGCGCCAAAGCCTAAATGAACGATGCGTGCTTTAAGGCTGTCGCGATCGTACTGTGGCAGCGTCGCGTTGGCCTGTAATAAGGTATTTTCCATGATTAAGACTCGTTAATTAGAAAGCTGTGGATCGCTGCCGCCCATGCTGAAGCGGCAGCGCCTGCTGACTACACCAACTAGAATGGTAGCTGGAGTAAAAAAAGTGAACTGCCATCAACCATACTGATACTGCCGTTTGAGTTTTTGATTTATATTAACTTTTGTTCATGTGGTGTGACACAAAATCAAAGTTGTGTGACAGGTAACGCAAGTTATAAACCATCAGCGTCGCGAGGAGACGGCACCGTAACCGACCGTCTCTTTCGGCGCAGACTCGGCTGCGTCTTGCGCCGCGCTTAAATCACGGTCGCGCAATTCCGGCATCAGGATCGCCGAGATCAGTCCAATCACGGAATAGGCCACCAGCATGGCGACAATCGGCCACCAGGAGCCGGTCATATTGCAGAAGATCCCTGCCAGTACCGGACCAAAGCCCACCGCTACGAGACCGCCCGCCTCTTTGGAGATCGCCATACGGGTAAAGCGATTTCGCGAGCCAAACATCTCCGCCATGGTGATATTTTCCAGCGCAAACAGCCCCAGCACGGCGAAGTTATGGATAACGATGATGCAGAGCATGATCGTCCCCGGCGCATAGCTCTTATCGACGATGATCGACAGCATCGGATAGGCCAGAATAATGGCGGAGATATTGAGGATAATGTACGGCAGACGGCGCCCCACTTTATCGGAAAGCCAGCCCAGCAGCGGGATGGAGATAAACCCGAGAATGGAGCTGATCATCAGCGCATCGGTCGGGATGGCCTTATCGAACAGCAGCGTCTGGACCAGATAGCCCGCGAGGAAGGTCTGGATGAGCCCCGAGTTGCCCGCCTGGCCGAAACGCAGGCCGGTCGCCAGCCAGAAGGATTTGCTTTTCACCATGGAACCCAGTGAGGTGTCCGGCTGCGCGGCTTGCACATCGTTCACTTTCTCAAAGACCGGGCTCTCCTTGAGGTTCATACGCAGCCAGATGGCGAAGATCATCACCACGACGCTGGCGAGGAACGGCACGCGCCAGCCCCAGGCGAGCAGCTGTTCACGATCGAGGGCAAAGAACATGATGGCCCAGATCGCCGTTGCGCTCAGCGTCCCGCAGTTAGTCCCCATCGCCACCAGCGAGGAGATGATGCCGCGTTTACCTTTCGGCGCGTACTCCGCCAGCATAGTTCCGGCCCCGGAGATCTCGGCCCCGGCACCGAGGCCCTGAATAATGCGCAGCGTCACCAGCAGCACGGGGGCAAAAATCCCGATCTGCGCGTAGGTCGGCAGGACGCCAATCAGCGTGGTGCAGATCCCCATCATGGTGATGGTAATGAACAGCACCTTCTTACGACCAATGCTGTCGCCCATTCTGCCGAAGATAAAGGCGCCGACGATGCGCGCAATATAGCCTGCGCCGTAGGTGCCCATCGCGAGGATCAGCGCCATCGCGGCGGACTGTTCCGGGAAGAAGATCTCATGGAAGACCAGAGCGGCGCCCAGCGAGTAAAGCTGGAAGTCCATAAATTCCAGGGCGGTGCCCAGCCAGCCGGAAACGGCGGCTTTCACCAGATCGGATGTGGTTCTTTGAGGTTGTACTTGCGTCATAATGGCTATCTCTGAAAGGTAAGATGCGTACCACATAGCGCCTGTCTGCGCAGGCGCTTAACCGCGTAAATGATTATTGGCCGAACGTGAGCAAAACTTTGCAGCACTGCCGCTGGTCTTTCTCAAACAGTTCAATAGCGTCTTTAACGTGGCGATAGTCAAAGGTATGGGTGACCAGTTTTTCCGGGTCGATCAGCCCCCTCTTCAGCCAGTCGATAACGACCGGGAATTTGTTGGCGTTCAGGCGCGAGGAGAAGATCGCCAGCTCTTTGCCGGTGATGCCCTGCTGAACAATCTGGCTCGGCTCGCTGGAGAACCCCATCAGCACGATGCGCGCCGCCGGCGAGGCCAGGGTTATCGCTTCCTGCAAAATGGAGGGATGGCAGGCGGCATCAATGATCAACGTCGGTTTGATGCCTTTTTCCTCCAGCGCGGCCTGCAGCGACTGCTCGTCATTATTAAAGACCCAATCCGCGCCGCTGCGCCGGGCCATCGCCAGACGCTCGTCTATGCGATCAACCACGATAACCTGCTTCACCTGATAGACGCCTTTCAGGGCCTGAACCGTAACCAGCCCCATCGGCCCGGCGCCATATATCAGCGCGACGTCCTGTTCAGTCGGTTTCGCCTGCCCCGTTACGTTGGCGGCGATGGTGAAGGGCTCAACCATGACGGCGTGCTTATCAGGAATGTCATCCGGAATGGGCCAGGCGTTTTGTGCGGGCACGACCGCATATTCGCTAAAGCCGCCGTCACGGTGAACGCCCAGCACCACCAGCGAGGTGCAGACGTTCGGTTTTCCCACGGAGCACGGGTAGCAGTGCCCGCAGCTGATTACCGGATCGACCGAAACGCGCTGGCCCAGGCGCGCGCTGTCAACGCCCTCGCCCACGGCGTCAATCACGCCAAAAAACTCATGGCCGATGACGCGCGGATACTTCGCAAACGGGTTATGGCCGCGGTAGATGTGGCTATCCGACCCGCAGATCCCGGCAAGCTTGATACTGACGCGGACGTCACCTGCGCCAGGTACCGGGAGTTGACGCTCTTCAATTACCAGTTCGTTCGGCTGTTGAATCACTATGCTTTTCATCGTTTGCTCCTCGCTTACCAGTTCCACAGCGTGCCGTCTTCAAGACGGGCCACCGGCAGATAGGCCGGATCGTACGGGTATTTCGCCGCCAGCTTTTCATCAAACTCGATGCCCAGACCCGGCTTGTCTCCCGGATGCATATAGCCGTTATCAAAGCGCCAGCTGTGCGGGAAGACCTCCAGCATCTGTTCGGAGTAGCCCATATATTCCTGCACGCCGAAGTTCGGCACCCACAGGTCGAAATGCAGCGCCGCGGCATGGCACACGGGCGACAGATCCGACGGACCGTGCGAGCCGGTGCGCACCTGATAGAGCGACGCGAAGTCCGCGATGCGGCGCATCCCGGTGATGCCGCCCGCGTGGGTAATGGTGGTGCGGATATAGTCGATAAGCTGCTCTTCGATGAGCTGCTTGCAGTCCCAGATGCTGTTAAACACTTCGCCTACCGCAATTGGCGTGACGGTGTGCTGGCGGATCAGGCGGAAGCAGGCCTGGTTTTCCGCAGGGGTGGGATCCTCCATCCAGAACATGCGGAACGCTTCAATGCTCTTGCCGAAGCGCGCCGCTTCGATGGGCGTCAGGCGGTGGTGCATGTCGTGCAGAAGATGCTCATTGAAGCCGAATTTATTACGCACCGCGTCGAACAGCTTCGGCGTGAAGTCGAGGTATTTTTCGGTGGACCAGAGCTGCTCTTCCGGCCAGTCGCCTTTGGTCGCAGGCTCGTAGGCCAGCCCCTTCCCTTTGGCCATGCCGTAGGTGGTTTTCATGCCCGGCACGCCGCACTGCACGCGGATCGCCTTAAAGCCCATCTCTTTGTGACGGGCGTAATCTTCCAGTACGTCGTCAATGGTGTGGCCGGTGGTGTGACAGTAGACCATCACCCCTTCCCGGGAGGCGCCGCCCAGCAGCTGGTAGAGCGGCATGTTGGCCGCTTTGGCTTTGATATCCCACAGCGCCATATCCACGGCGGAGATGGCCGACATGGTAACCGGACCGCGACGCCAGTAAGCACCTTTGTAGAAGAACTGCCAGATGTCTTCGATGCGGTGCGCATCGCGGCCAATGAGCTGGGGGCAAAGGTGATCCTTCAGGTATGAGGCCACGGAGAGCTCGCGTCCGTTTAGCGTAGCGTCACCGAGGCCGACAATCCCCTCATCGGTGGTGATTTTAAGGGTGACAAAGTTCCGCCCCGGGCAGGTAACAAACACGTCAGCCGCGACAATCTTCATAATTCCTTTCCTTACATCGTTCGTTGTGATGCCAGAAATTTACGCAACTACACTACTACCATACAAGTATAATGATCGTAAAATAAGCTAACGATCACAAAACCGGGGGCTCATGCGCGGCCCCATCCCGCCACAATAATCAGCATACCGCACAGGGCAATCAGCGCCCCGGCCCAGTCGTATGCGCTGAGCTTGACGCCGTCCACCACGCGCAGCCACAGCAGCGCCGTGCAGACATAGACGCCGCCGTAAGCCGCGTAAACGCGCCCGCTGGCCGCCGGATGCAGCGTTAACAGCCAGACAAACAGGGCCAGCGCAACGCTTGCCGGAATGAGCAGCAATACGGATCCACCCTTTTTGAGCCAGAGCCAGGGCAGGAAGCAACCGATGATTTCACACAGCGCAGTCGCAAAAAAAAGCAGCGTCGTTTTAAGCATATTTCACGTCAGGTGAGGATTTATTTAACCATCATACCTGATGATGCCCTTTACTTTTCCATACTCGCTCCGCGGGTATGCCGTCATTTCGCTTTAGTGTAGAATCTGTACGGGGTAACTTGATTATCTGCACCCATTTAAAAGGAAACGCTATGACCACATTAAGCAAACGCCTTTGTCTGACAGCCCTGCTGGCGCTGTCATCGTTCGCCTTTGCCGCCTCTGCGACAGCGGAAACCAGCAAGCTCATTATTGAGTCTGGTGACAGCGCGCAAAGCCGCCAGAACGCCGCCATGGACAAAGAACAATGGAATGACACCCGTAGCCTTCGCCAGAAGGTCAACAAACGTGCCGAAAAAGAGTGGGACAAAGAAGATGTCGCTTTTGACGCGCGCGATAAGTGTCAGCAAAGTGCAAACGTCAATGCCTACTGGGAGCCTAACACCCTGCGCTGCCTGGATCGCCGCACTGGCCGCACGGTAGCCCCATAATGTCGGCGCCCTGCGACGTTAAACTCCGTCCGCTGGAGCGTGAAGACCTGCGCTTTGTCCACCAGCTCGACAACAATGCCAGCGTGATGCGCTACTGGTTCGAAGAGCCTTATGAGGCCTTTGTCGAGCTGTCCGATCTCTACGATAAGCACATTCACGATCAGAGTGAACGTCGTTTTGTGGTGGAGTGTGAAGGTGAAAAAGCCGGGCTGGTGGAGCTGGTTGAGATCAACCACGTTCACCGTCGGGCGGAGTTCCAGATCATCATCTCCCCTGAGCATCAGGGAAAAGGCCTTGCGTCACGCGCGGCCAGGCTGGCAATGGATTACGGATTCAACGTTCTGAATCTCTACAAGCTTTACCTGATTGTGGACAAAGAGAACGAAAAAGCGATCCATATCTATCGCAAGCTGGGCTTTATGATGGAAGGCGAGCTGATTCACGAGTTCTTTATCAACGGTGAATACCGCAACACCATCCGCATGTGCATTTTCCAGCATCAGCACCTGGCCGGACATAAACCGTCAGGCGCCAGCCTGCTGAAACCTACCGCGCAGTAAGATTGATGACAAACCGTGTCATAAACCATTGAGCTGCCTTTCTTGCCGGGTGGCGCTGTGCTTACCCGGCCTACAGGGTGCTTCATTGTAGGCCCGTGCAAGCGTAGCGCCGCCGGGCGAAACGCACAAAATGCACTTTACGCTCAGTAATATTCAATCGTGTTCTTGATGGTGTACTTGTGCTCAACGGCGGGTTTGACGCTGTCGTCCGTGATGGTCAGATCGCAGCTCACCGGGTTATTGTGGCGATCGTAGTCGCAGCTCTGCGTCACGTTGCCCAGCGGCTTGTCATTCAACATGCTGACTGCCGAGTAATCCATTCTTTTGCGCAGGTCTTTCGACGGCGTCGACTGGACGGACAGATGCTGATCCCCTGATACGGTGGTTTTGCCCAGCGGATAGCCATCCGCATCGTAGCGGTACTTCACTTCCATCTCTTTACCGTGCGCCGCCACCACAAATCCGTTGTCGTCGGTATCCCACGTTACCCCGGCTGACGGCAGTTCGGCCAGCTGGCATTTGCCCTGCAGCTTCACTTTGCGCTGCTGGGTTTCCGCATCAAGATAGTAATTGGCATCCAACACCAGCGCCACGCTGGTGTTGGCCTCCAGGTCGTGTAGCTCCAGCGTATCGAAACACCCTTCCGTCGAGACGGTGCCGGTGACCCGTTTGGACACTTCGCCCTTCTCGTTGAACAGCGTCTGGGTAAAGTCTTTGACCGGGCCGCGCAGCGGATCAAAATCAAATTCGTTTGAAAAACTCGCCATCTCGGGCGTAAACGACAGCGGCGCGGAGCTGTTGTCGCACCCCACCAGTGTTGCTGCCAGGAGCGTTATCGCTGCATATTTCTTCACATTCATTTCCGTACAGGGAGATTATTCCCAATCATATTAGCAAATACAGATGTTTACACGAAGCCTGCTAAAATTAATCTCTACACAGAGAAAAGGAGCTACAGATGAAACGGTTACCCTGGATTACCGCCCTGCTGTTAATGAGTGCCTCAACGGCCGCGCTTGCGGCACCGGATTCCTGCGAGCGCGTGAAAAGCGACATTCAGCAGAAGATCGTCAACAACGGCGTGCCTGAGTCAGGTTTTACGCTGAACATTGTGCCGAACGACCAGGCCGATCAGCCGGGCACGCAGGTTGTAGGCCACTGCGCTAACGACACCTTTAAAATTCTGTACACCCGCACAGGCAGCGGTGCGGCAGCTGAACCTCAGTAATTGAGCGTCAATTCCCTTTGATTTGATAAGGATTAAGATCTAATACCCCCAAATAAGTAACACTCACCCCATCATTAGCCCGGATATCATTTCGGGAGAAATAATACGCAATAATAATGATGGGGTGAGCCATGTCCGATGCTGAACATTACGACGGCGGAATTAGCCGTCGAACTCTCGTGAAATCTACGGCGATAGGTTCTCTGGCGCTTGCCGCTGGTGGGATCTCGCTTCCCTTTGGCCTTAAAAGCGCTGCCGCTGCGGTGAAGCACGCCGTCCAGCCTCCTGAAGATACCGTGGTGTGGGGCGCCTGCTCGGTCAACTGCGGCAGCCGCTGTGCGCTGCGTCTGCACGTCCGCGACAACGAAGTGTACTGGGTCGAAACGGATAACACCGGCGAGGATGTGTATGGCGATCACCAGGTGCGCGCCTGCCTGCGCGGACGTTCTATTCGTCGCCGCATCAATCACCCTGACCGTCTGAACTACCCGATGAAGCGCGTGGGCAAACGCGGCGAAGGCAAGTTCGAGCGCATCACGTGGGATGAAGCGCTCGACACGATCGCCGCCAGCCTGAAAGACGTGGTGGCCAACTACGGCAACGAAGCGGTGTATATCAACTACTCTTCCGGGATTGTAGGGGGCAATATCACCCGCTCCTCCCCTTACGCTTCTCTGGTGGCGCGCCTGATGAACTGCTACGGCGGCTTCCTGAGCCACTACGGCACCTACAGCACGGCGCAAATTGCCTGCGCGATGCCCTACACCTACGGCAGCAACGACGGCAACAGTACCTCGGACATCGAAAACACCAAACTGGTAGTGATGTTCGGCAATAACCCGGCGGAAACGCGCATGAGCGGCGGCGGGATTACGTACTATCTGGAACAGGCTCGCGAGCGGTCCAACGCGCGCATGATTGTTATCGACCCGCGCTACACCGACACGGCAGCTGGACGCGAAGATGAATGGATCCCGATCCGTCCGGGAACCGATGCCGCGCTGGTGGCGGGTATTGCCTGGGTATTAATCGACGAAAACCTGGTCGACCAGCCGTTCCTCGACAAATACTGCGTCGGCTATGACGAAAAAACGCTGCCGGAAGGCGCACCCGCTAACGGTCACTACAAAGCGTATATTCTCGGCCAGGGCGATGACCACACGGCGAAAACGCCGGAGTGGGCCTCCCGCATCACCGGTATTCCCGCCGATCGCATCGTTAAGCTTGCCCGGGAAATCGGCTCCGCTAAACCGGCTTATATCTGCCAGGGCTGGGGACCTCAGCGTCAGGCGAACGGCGAGCTGACCTCCCGCGCTATCGCGATGCTACCGATCCTCACCGGAAACGTCGGGATCAACGGCGGGAACAGCGGCGCGCGTGAGTCCACCTACACCATCACCATCGAACGTATGCCGCTGCCGGATAACCCGGTCAAAACGCAAATTTCCTGCTTCAGCTGGACGGACGCCATCGCCCGTGGGCCGGAGATGACCGCCCTGCGCGACGGCGTGCGCGGCAAGGATAAGCTGGACGTGCCGATTAAGTTCATCTGGAACTACGCGGGCAACACCCTCATCAACCAGCATTCCGATATCAATAAAACCCACGATATCCTGCAGGATGAAAGCAAGTGCGAAATGATTGTGGTCATTGATAACTTCATGACGTCGTCAGCGAAGTATGCCGATATCGTGTTGCCGGACCTGATGACCGTCGAGCAGGAAGACATCATTCCAAACGATTATGCGGGCAACATGGGCTACCTGATATTCCTTCAGCCCGTGACCGCGCCGAAGTTTGAACGCAAGCCCATCTACTGGATCATGAGCGAAGTGGCGAAACGCCTCGGGCCGGATATCCATCAGAAATTTACCGAAGGACGGACGCAGGAACAGTGGCTGCAGTATCTGTATGCCAAAATGCTCGAAAAAGACCCTCAACTGCCGTCCTATGACGAGCTGAAAAAAATGGGCATTTACAAGCGCAAAGATCCGAACGGCCATTTTGTGGCCTATAAAAAATTCCGTGAAAACCCGGAAGCCAATCCGCTGAAAACCCCATCGGGTAAGATTGAAATTTACTCCAGCAAGCTGGCGAAGATTGCGGCCACCTGGGAGCTGGAAAAAGATGAGACCATCAGCCCGCTGCCCGTCTACGCGTCAACCTTCGACGGCTGGGACGCGCCCGAGCGCGCGCGGTTCCCGCTGCAGCTGTTTGGCTTCCACTTTAAGGCCCGTACCCACTCGAGCTACGGTAACGTGGACGTGCTGAAAGCCGCCTGCCGCCAGGAGGTCTGGCTTAATCCCGTCGATGCCGAAAAACGCGGCATTAAGAACGGCGATACGGTGCGCGTCTTTAACGACCGCGGCGAGGTACGAATTGAAGCGAAAGTGACGCCGCGCATCATGCCCGGCGTCAGCGCTATGGGCCAGGGGGCCTGGCACGACGCCAATATGAGTGGCGATCGTGTCGACCACGGCTCATGCATCAACACCCTGACCACGCACCGCCCGTCACCGCTGGCCAAAGGCAACCCGCAGCACACCAATCTGGTACAGATCGAGAAGGTGTAACGGGTGAATGGCGTGACCGTGGTTTATTCTATGGTTTGTATTATCGGTTAACTCAGTCGCGCGGACACCCTCCGCGCGAGCAAGGAAGATGTAATGAAAGATGTCTCACATCGTGAATCGTTCGCGTTCAGCGCCCGGGTGCTGGGTGCGCTGTTTTATTTCGCACCAGACAGCGAGCAGGCCGCGCCGCTGGTGCAGGCTCTCACCGCAGGCGAATGGGTACAGGACTGGCCTCTGCCTTCGGAAACGCTGCGACCCGTAGCCGACACCTTTGCCGCGTCTGCCGATGAGCCGCTGACGGACGCCTGGCAACGACTGTTTATTGGCCCTTACGCCCTGCCCGCGCCACCGTGGGGCTCCGTCTGGCTGGACCGAGAATCCGTGCTGTTCGGCGACTCGACCCTCGCGCTGCGCCAGTGGATGCGGGAGAACGCTATCGCATTTGAAATGCAGCAGAATGAACCGGAAGATCACTTCGGGACTTTGCTGCTGCTGGCGGCATGGCTGGCCGAGAACGGCCGCGAGGCGGAGTGCGCTCAGCTTCTGGCGTGGCACCTGCTGCCGTGGAGCACCCGCTTCCTGACGGTGTTTGTCGAGAACGCCAACCATCCGTTTTATACCGCGCTGGGTAAGCTTGCGCAGCTGACGCTCGCGGACTGGCGATCCGGGCTCCTTATTCCGGTTGCGGAAAAGACGCTGTATCGCTAAGGGGTGTGGCTTGCTCGCGGGTAGCGAGCAAGCTACGGTCAAAAGAGGAAGCTTAAAAAATTTAACTCGAAACAGGAGGCATATTGAATTTAATAATATAAAATAGCTTTTCCTGGTAAGGTCAACACTTTCGTTTGATACATACAAAACAAAACCATGACTAAAAATTATTCTTTCGAAGATAAACGCAAGAAATTACTTGTTACAGCCGTGATATTCAGCGTTTTAGGTGGATGGCTCTGGTATATGTCATGGGCATCTGGCATCTCCCATAATACTATATTAAAAAAATCCGTCCCTGAATGGATGACATATATTTCACTTGGCGTTTTGATTGGAACAATTTTTGTTATGCGCGCTTTTTACCTGCGCACTTTTAACAAAACATTAGAATATATTGCCAGTGCTTTTTTTAGCGGCTTTTGCCTTGGGTTTGTATTGAGCTTAAATTGTTATGATATTTATGTCTATCTCTTCCCGGACAAAATAATTGGCTATGAATCTGAATATGAGGTTGTCTTTCCGGGGCCTTCGAGAGGTAAGCATGGCCATTGTGAAGCGGGTCTCTGGTTAAAAGATCAGAACACCAACAGATGGATTCAGCTTTGTACAAACAAAGAATATCTGCACAGCCACCGTAAGCAGGGAATGACTGGGGTGTGGGTAACGGCCCGTGTGAATAATATTGGAAGTTACATTGTGAGTTATGAGTTTATTTATTTGTAGGCACGACCCTATCTATTTTTGTTCTGGCGAAAATGAATGGTACTCAAGGCCCGCTCCTTGCTTATAGCCGTCAGCCTGATACGTCGCACCAGAGATTGCGCATTCACAGCGGAGAAACCGGCTACGGGCAGGGTCATCTCAAAATCGAATCAGGGTAAATTTCATTCATACCCCCACATTTAGTGGTGGATACGTGACGACTGTTCCTCTATTCTGCTTTTTCAGCGAGCAAGCCGGAGTCATTTTTAGTGGATAATCCCATACTTCAGAAAACCATCATTATCTTTATTCTCATCCTGTGGGTAATAGACGAAGTCAGGAGAAAGAAAAAAAAGCGTTATGACTCCGCTATAGCAGAGGCTAATGCCAGAGAACGCTATGAATGGCGCTATCTCAGATGGGCTTGGCAGGCAATACGAGTGGCGGCGGCAGTGTATATCTTTGTTCAGCTGATTCAGGTTTTACTGAGATAGATGGCAGAAGAAAGTAAGGCAGGCAAGGAACATCTCACTGTCCAGGCCAACAGTAGCTGAGCCTCGGTGGTAGAAATTGTGAGTGTTCCCTGCCTGCCAGTAGCATGCGTTACGAGCCTTTCACCACTATTTGGTTATGTATCACCGACTGATTCCCCCTCACTCGCACTCTCTTTGCTCTGAATGAACCGAAGTGCCAGGTAGAGGTCTGGCGCCAGAATCATGTCATCATCATTCATTGTTGGCCGACTGTCTTTAAACCAGCGTGTTAACTCCGTTTTCCTGCCCGCAAGAATTAATTTAATCTGTCGACCTTTCAGATCGCGCTTTAACTCATTAATGGTTGCCAGGACACTGATGTCTGAATAGGTGAAGCAGGCAACGGCATCAATGACCACCCATTTAGGCTGTATGGCTGCCCCATCAACCAGGTTCAATACCCGACGTTTAAAATAAGCCACATTAAAATAGGTCAACGGTGAGTTAAATCGATACATCAGCACGCCCGGGACCATTTTTATATCGGTGGTATTCCCTAACGAGTGAATCATTCCCTCTTCGTCAGTGCCCAGCAGGTGCTCAGAGGGACGAAATACCGTACGAAGGAACTGCAACAGGCCAAGCAACACCGCAAGGCCGATCCCCTGGATAACGCCGATAATTAACACACAGCCAAACGTGAAGAAGGCCAGGCGAAAGGCCTGTTTATTTCTGCGCCTAAGGTTCCATAGCCCACGTAAATCAATCAATGACCACGATGCATACATTAGAACAATCCCTAACGCAGATACCGGAATGAATTGTAATGGCTGAGTGAAAAACAGCACGACGATACCGATGATTAAGGCGGCGACCACGGAAACCAGCTGACTTTTCCCACCAACTGAATCATTCACCGCGGTCCGGGAATCGGCTCCACTGATAGCAAACCCCTGAGATAACCCCGACATAATGTTCGCAATACCCAGAGCCCGGAACTCTGCATCCGCATTAATTTCGTAGCCATTTTTCGCGGCGAAACTGCGGGCGGTCAGCATCAGACTGACAAAACTAACCAACGCCAGGTTCAGCGCCGGGATCACCAAATCACGCATCGGCCCCGGCTGGAACGCCCCCCAGTGAACGACCGGTAAACCAGGCTGGAAGCCTTCTCCCCCAATCGTGGCAATGCCGTACTGTTGCGCAGAGGTCACCCATACCAGTGCCGTTGTTATTACAATGGCGATTAAAGGTGCTGGCCACTGGCTGCGATACGTTTTGATCACCATTAAAATAATTAACGTAAAAAGGGATATTCCTACGGTTAATAAATGGCTATCTGAAAGTCGACCTGGCAAGGCGATTATTTTTTCAATAACCTGCGCTTCATCAAGCTTAATCCCCAACACCTTGCCTAATTGCCCGACGATAATCGTCACGGCTACGCCATTAAGTAAACCGGTAAGAATGGGATGAGAAAGCAGATCGGCGAGCGCGCCCAGCCGAAATTTACTGGCAAGCAAACACCACCCGCCCATCATCAATGTCATGATGATCGTCAGCTGCCAGTGCAGTTCGGGGTTTCCTGCAGAAAGCGGAAATACGACGGCCGCAATCACCGCGCAGGTTGTGGCATCAGGGCCCACAATAAGCTGGCGTGAAGAGCCAAACAGTGCGTAAGCTATCATCGGTAAAACGCAGGAATAGAGTCCTACAATTGCCCCCACCCCCGCCAGCTCAGCGTATGCAATCGCAACAGGGAGCGCTACGGCCGCAACGGATAACCCGGCTTTAACATCATGCTTTAGCCAGCTTTTATCGTAGGCTAACAAATTTTGTAAACCGGGCATGTAGTTTAACAACAGTTTTCCGAACACATTATTCTCCGGACAGAGATATTACTCGCGTCATGTTGGCACATTTCTTAGTGAGGTTCTGGTTTTCAAATGCTCCGGACGGAGGCCGACACTGTTGCGAATCTAATAAAACGTTAACTCTTTTATTATTCTGACTGATGTTAAACGTAGTTCAGATACTGCGGCTTAACCGGGGTTGGCCGTGCCGGATACCGTGATGAAAGCAAGTGATGGAATAAATACAATGGTCAATATCAATAAGTCTCGTTAATCGCTAATGTTGAATCATTTTGGCATAGATAGCAGGTTGTTACACACCATGAGATTGAGACAGTCCATCACTCTTCCCGTCACCCAGCAGTACCGCCCCGCCATCTTAACCGGAGCGGCTTATATACGTCGTTATCACATGCTCAAAAACTGTACGTCACCTTCAAACTCCCCGTCGGCGACGTTTTACGATGCACAATCGGGCTATCGCCCGCATCCCCCGTCAGCTGCGTCACGCCCGCTGAGGCAAGCACGCTCCAGCGCGAGGTGAGCTTGTGGGTCCAGTCAAGGTTCATCGACCAGGCATAAATCCCGGCCCCGGCGTCATGTCGGGCAAAGCCCGATGCGGCCGACTGGGCGGCGCTGACCCCGTAATACGTCTGCATATACTTGTCGGATCCCCAACTGCCGGTCAGCGCCAGCGTCACCGCATTTGTTGGTGAGGTATAGAGCGGGCTGCTCAAGCCGAAATGCACTGCCTCTCCGTTCTCTCTCTCAGACACCGGAACCTCAGCCTGCAGCTGCAGATTCAGCCAGTCGGTCACCTTGTACCCCAGCCCGGGTACCACGATAGCCGAGCCTTTAATCTCACCCATCCCCCGCAGCTCGTCGCTGCCGGAGCTGATGGAATCGCTGCTCACGTCTTTATCTTTACGGCCCGTTCGATAGCTCAGCGCTGCGCTGTAATCCAGGTTGACAACATTGTTACCGTAACCGATCCCTCGCGTGGTGCCGATAAAGAAGCCATTTGCCATGGAATAATCCACTACCTGAGCCGCTGAGACGCGGGTTTTCTCTGAACCCGAGTAGCGCGGCCCCACATCCACGCCGCCTCCCAGGGTTAAGACGTTACCCTGGCGTTGTTCTTCCGCCAGTACAGGCGTAGCCAGTAACGCCAGAACGACGCCCGGCACGAGGGTTTTCAGGCAGCGGCCCGAAAGTAAATGAGGGAACGTATGACGCAGTTCGATATTTCTCATTAAGGAAGTCCTTATGGATGCAAATGATGACGATGCAGGCGGTTAAACGCCGGGGCGCCCATTTTGAAGCGTGACCCTAAGGTTCTTATGAGCCGAAAATGAAGAAAGACTGAAGCGCGCGCGGGCGCTGTCAACCGGACAGATTTCCTGCTACCGTTTTTTTCTTAAGAAATTCTTCATTCACGGTTGATACCGTTACCAATGTGAAAATTCTACTTATCGAAGACGACCTGGATCTCGGCAATGGCGTACGTATCGCCCTCTCAGATCAAGGGTTTGACGTCATATGGGTTCGCCGTAAAGAGGATGCGCTGCATCAGCTTGACGTCTGCGTGCCGGAACTTATTTTGCTCGACCTGGGGCTGCCCGACGGCGATGGCATGAGCCTGATGACGCGTTTGCGCCAGCAGCTCAAGGGGATCCCCGTCATCATCCTGACGGCGCGAGGGACATTGCAGGATCGCCTGTGCGGCCTGGATGCCGGCGCGGACGACTATCTCGTCAAACCTTTTATTCTCGCCGAGCTGCTGGCGCGAGTGCGAGCCCTTGCGCGGCGCAGCTACGGTTTTGAAAATGAGGCGATAGAAATTCGCGGGCTATCCCTTCATGTCCCAACGCGCCGCGTGACGGTGAGTGCGCGCCATATCGATTTAACGGCCAGTGAATACGCGCTGCTGGAAACGTTGATGCTGCGCGCGGACCGCGTGCTGACCCGGAGGTTTCTGGAAGAAAGGATATTCGGCAACAAAGAGAACCTCAGCAACGCGCGCGACGTGCATATGGGAAATTTGCGGCGGAAAATCGGCGACGGCTATGTGCGAACGGTCCGGGGCGTCGGGTACGTCATTGATACCGTCTCCATTCAAAAGGTGAGCGGTTAATGCAAAACGTCTGGTATCACCTGAGGCGCCCGACGCTGGTGCGCCGAATTATCATCGCCCAGATGCTTCTGCTGACCCTGCTGTGGTGTCTTTTTCTAACCTACATTCTGTGGGAGGACCTGCGCAGCCCTCCCATCCTCACGGGCAGTAAAACATACGAAACTGTTTTTACCCTGGCTGAGCGTATGGACGGACGTCCGCAGGATCGTACCGCCGTGCTGGAAGCCTTTAGCCAGGCCCTGCGGGAAGGTTACGGCGGAGGGGAAGATCCCGTGCTGTCGATTAACCTCATCGTTCGCAAGAATAATGCCGTTATTTTTGCCTCCGACGGTGCACCTGCGGGGATAACAAACACCCGGTTCGGAGAACTGGAGCACGTCCAGAGTGAAAATCGTACCTGGACCAGCCGCACCCTTAAATCCCCTCACTCTGACGTGGAGGTCACCCTCTTCACGCCAGCCAGCGGCTGGAACTTCTTTATCTATCTGAACTCTCGCGGGTACTACATCCTGCCGCTGCTGGTCTGCTTCCCGTTTCTGCTGTTTCCCGCGTGGCTCTCAATCCGCATTGCGATGCGTCCATGGAATAAGGTGGTCAATGAAATTACGTTACGCACGCCGGACGACCTCTCCCCTTTAAGAGCCGTACCGAAGCACCGGGAGCTTCGCCAGATGGTGGACGCGATCAACGACTTCCTTGCCCGGGTGCGTGAAAGCGCGGAAAGGGAGCGGATTTTCATCGCGGATGCTGCACACGAGCTGCGTACCCCCCTCGCGGCGATGCGCATCAACGTGGAGGCGCTGCAGTCCTGGGTCATCAGCGAGAGCCAGAAGGAGCTGCTTGCGGGCGTGATTCGCAGCAACAGCCGCGCCGCGCGCCTCGTCAATCAGCTGCTGCTGATGATGCACAGCGAAGCGCGCATTGATACGGCGATGGAACCCGTGCCGCTGACAACGCTTATTCAGGAACGAATGGCCGAGCTGGAACCGCTAGCGTCTGCGCGCAAAATTGAGCTGGAATTCTTTGCCGAGGATGACGTCTGGATCCACGGCGTCAGGGAACGCCTGGTGTCGCTGATTGATAATCTCATTGAGAACGCCGTGAAGTACAGCCCCGAGGGCGGGCGGATTCAGGTCGACGTGAGCGCCTGCGATCGCGTCGTTCAGCTGCGCGTCTCCGATGCGGGCCCGGGTATTCCGGATGAGCTGCAGGAGCGCGTGTTCGACCGCTTTTTCCGCGATCCCAATCAGGTGCAGAGCGGCAGCGGGCTGGGCCTTGCCATCGTCAAAGCGGTGGCGCAGCAACACAACAGCAGCGTAAATCTGGGTTCATCTGCAGAAGGTGGCCTCCTGGTCACGGTTGACTTCCCGAACCGCACGTTTAGCTAAAGCAGAACAGGGGGTTTGATCGCAAATGCCGCAGATTGCTTCAAAATAATTACCGTATTTGTTATATTGTTGTTTATTGCTTATTCACCTCTGCGGTGCCAAAAAGAACAAGATTCACCGCAACCCAGGACAGAGAAATGTTAGATTACCGCTTCCCGACAGCTTTGCAGATGGTTCTCAGCGTAGCGATGGCGGAGCAATTGGGTGAACGTTCGACAAGCGCGATTCTGGCCTACGGTCTGGAAGCAAACCCGAGCTTCATCCGCAAATTGATGGTTCCGCTGACGCGAGACGGCATTATCGTCTCAACGCTTGGCCGTAACGGCTCCATTCATCTTGGTCGTCCGCCGGAAGAGATCACCCTGCGCGACATCTACCTGTCGGTCATCGAAGATAAAAAACTGTGGGCGTCGCGCCCTGACGTACTGGCCCGCTGCGTGGTCAGCGCTAACGCCTGCTGGTACTTTAAATCGATTTCCGAAGAGGCCGAGCAGGCGTCGTTAGCGGTACTGGAGCGCCATACCGTGGCTAGCGCCCTGGAAGCGGTGAAAAACGCCGACAGCAGCGGATGGGATCCGCTCCCCGACCTCATTGCCCAGTATCAAAAAACGTCGTAACGTTTTACCTGATGCGAAAAAAAACCGCCTTCTCTGTGAAGGCGGTTTTTTATTATCCGCAACGTCCCTACGCGGGCAGCACGTCCCTTTCCTCTTTTTTGCCGCGCGTGACGAACTTACGCAGCGTCACGTAGAACACCGGCGTCAGGAACAGACCAAACAGCGTCACCCCCAGCATACCGGAGAACACCGTGATCCCGGTGACGCCGCGTACTTCCGCACCCGCGCCGTGGCCGAGGATCAGCGGAATGGTCCCGGCAATAAAGGCGATGGAGGTCATCACAATCGGGCGTAAACGCAGGCGGCACGCCTCCAGCGCCGCTTCCATAATGCCTTTACCCTGAATTTCCAGCTCGCGGGCAAACTCCACGATAAGAATGGCGTTTTTACAGGCCAGCCCCATCAGCACCACCAGCCCCACCTGCACGAAGACGTTGTTATCGCCCCCGGTCAGCCAGACGCCAAACAGCGCGGAAAGCATGGTCATCGGCACGATGAGGATCACCGCCAGCGGCAGCGTCCAGCTTTCATACAGCGCCGCCAGCACCAGGAACGCCAGCAGTACCGCGACCGGGAAGACGATCAGCGCCGTGTTGCCCTGGGTGGCCTGCTGGAAGCTCAGATCCGTCCATTCAATGTTCATCCCGTTCGGCAGGATCTGCTTAGACATCGCGTCCAGCTGCGTCATCGCCTGTGCAGATGAGAGCACGCGCGGGTCGGCATCGCCAATCAGGTCCGCCGCCGGGTAGCCGTTGTAACGGATCACCGGATCCGGCCCGTAGGTGGTCGTGATGTTCACCATACTGCCAATCGGCACCATTTCGCCCTGGCTGTTGCGGGTACGCAGATTCGCAATATCTTCCACGCTGTCGCGGAACTGCCCGTCAGCCTGCGCCATCACGCGCCAGGTTCGTCCGAACTGGTTGAAGTCATTGACGTACGACGAGCCCAGATAGGTTTGCAGCGTCCCGAAAAGATCGGTCAGCGACACGCCCTGCGCTTTCGCCTTGTCGCGGTCAACCTGGACGTCCAACTGCGGCACGTTAGCCTGGTAGGTTGAGATCGGGAAATGCATCCCCGGCGTCTGCATGATTGCACCGGACATGGTGTTCACCGCGTTTTGCAGCGCGCCATAGCCCAGACCACCGCGATCCTGAATGTACAGGGAATAGCCCGACCCCTGACCCAGCCCTAAAATCGGCGGCGGCAGGATGGAGAAGCCAAAGCCCTGCTGGATTTGCGCGATTTTCGCGTTAATCTCTGCGTTAATTTCCGCCGCGGAATGTTTACGCTGGTCGAACGGCTTCAGGCCGAAGAAGACCGTCCCGGTATTCGGCGTATTGGTGAACTGCAGCGCGTTCAGCCCCGGAAACGCGACCGCATAATCCACGCCTTCGGTATTCATCCCGATTTCGCTCATTTTGCGGATCACCGCATCGGTGCGGGCCAGCGAGGAGCCTTCCGGCATTTTCACGCCGCCAATCAGGTACAGCTTGTCCTGCGTGGGAATAAACCCGCCGGGCACCGCTTTAAACATGACGCCTGCGGCACAGAGCAGCAGCAGGTAAACCACGAATACCGCACCGCGCCGTCCCAGCGTTTTGCCCACCAGCCCCTGATAGCCGTTTGAGCTGCGGAGGAAAAAGCGGTTAAACGGACGGAAAATCCAGCCGAACAGACGGTCGATAAGCCGGGTCGGGAAATCTTTCGGCGCGCCGTGGGGCTTTAACAGCAGTGCCGCCAGCGCCGGAGAGAGCGTCAGCGAGTTAATCGCTGAAATCACCGTCGATATCGCGATCGTCACCGCAAACTGCTTGTAGAACTGGCCGGTAACGCCCGACAGAAACGCCATCGGCACAAACACCGCGCACAGCACCAGCGCAATCGCGATAATCGGCCCGGACACTTCACGCATCGCCTGGTGCGCGGCCGCAAGCGGCGCAAGCCCCTCTTCGATATTTCGCTCGACGTTTTCCACCACCACGATGGCGTCGTCCACCACGATACCGATGGCGAGCACCAAGCCGAACAGGCTGAGGGTATTCAGCGAGAAGCCCAGCAGGTAGAGAATGCTGAAAGTACCCACCACCGACACCGGCACCGCGATCAGCGGAATGATCGACGCGCGCCAGGTTTGCAGGAACAGAATGACCACCAGCACCACCAGCACCACGGCTTCCAGCAGCGTTTGCACCACCGCACGGATCGAATCACGCACGAAGACCGTCGGATCGTAAGGTGCCGCCCACTTCATGTCTGCCGGGAAGCGCGTGGACAGTTCGTCCATTTTCGCGCGCACCGCGTTAGACAGATCGATGGCGTTCGCTCCAGGAGACTGGAAGATACCAATCCCGACCGCGTCTTTATTGTTCAGCTGGGAACGCAGGGCATAGCTCCCAGAGCCCATTTCAATCCGCGCCACGTCGCGCAGGCGGACTACCGTACCATCCTGCGTTGTTTTCAGGACAATATTGCCAAACTCTTCTTCGGTATGCAGGCGGCCCTGGGCGTTAATGGAGATCAGGAAGTCGCTCTCTTTCGGCAGCGGCTCGGCGCCAAGCTGACCGGCGGAGACCTGTACGTTTTGCTCCTGCATCGCCGTGACCACGTCCGAGGCGGTCAGCCCGCGCGCCGCCACTTTATTAGGGTCCAGCCAGACGCGCATCGCGTACTCGCCGGAGCCGAAAATCTGGATCTGGCCGACGCCGGGCAGGCGCGCCAGCTCATCCTTCACCTTCAGCGTGGCGTAGTTGCGCATATACAGCGAATCGTACTTACCGTTTGGCGAAAACAGATGCACCACCAGCGTCAGCGTGGGCGACTGCTTCTGGGTGGTAATGCCCAGACGCCGCACGTCCTCCGGCAGACGCGCTTCGGCCTGCGCGACGCGGTTCTGCACCTGAACCTGCGCCTGATCCGGGTCAGTCCCCGGACGGAAGGTCACGGTGGTCACCAGCACGCCGTCCGAGCCCGCGACGGATTTCATGTACATCATGTTCTCAACGCCGTTGATCGCCTCTTCCAGCGGCGTCGCCACGGTCTCGGCAATCACTTTCGGGTTGGCGCCCGGGTACTCGGCGCGCACCTGAACGCTTGGCGGCACGACGTCAGGGTATTCGCTCACCGGCAGCAGCGGGATGGCGATTAACCCTGTGATAAAAATCAGAATCGACAGGACGGCAGCAAAGATCGGCCTGTCGATGAAAAAGCGGGAAAAGTCCATGGGTTGGATTCTCAGGTCAAGGGATCAGTTGAGGGCGGCGCTGGCGGTCATAGCAACGGTTTTGGCATTAACCGGCATACCCGGCATAAACACTTTCTGTAAACCCTCGACGATGACTTTGTCGCCAGGGTTCAGCCCCTGCCGCACGATGCGTAAACCGTCTGCCAGACGACCCGGCGTAATGTCGCGACGCTGCGCTTTTCCCTCTTTATCGACGATATAGACGTATTTACGATCCTGATCGGTCAGCACCGCTTTGTCGTCGATAAGCGTAGCTTTGAACTCCGCGCTGCCCGGCAGGCGTACTCGGGCAAACAGTCCCGGCGTGAACTGACGCTGTGAGTTATCCAGCAGCGCGCGCATGCGGATGGTCCCGGTGCTCGGCGTGAGCTGGTTATCCAGGAAATCCACTTTGCCCTGATGGGGATAGCCCTCCTCGCCCGTCAGGCCAATCTCAACCGGCAGCGCCGTGTGATTGCTGGACGCCCCCTGCCCGCTGCGGGCCAGGTTTTGATAGTGAAGGTAGGTTGACTCGTCCACGTCAAAGTAGACGTACACCGTCTTCTGCGAGACCAGCGTGGTGAGGACGCTGGCGGTATCGCCCGCAGTCACCAGGTTCCCGCTGGTGATCAGCGCCCGGCTGGCGCGACCATCGATAGGCGCGGTCACTTTGGTGAAGTCCAGGTTGAGCTGGGCTGCGTCAACCGCCGCCTGCGCGGCGCGAATATCGGCCTGCGCCTGAACGGCAGCCGAGCGACGCTGCTCCCACTCTTCCCGTGAGACCAGATGGGTATTGATCAGCTTATCGGTACGGTTAGCCTCACTTTGCGCCAGGCTGGCCTGCGTTTTGGCCCGCGCCAGATTCGCCTGCGCCTGTTCCAGCGCGGCGCGATAGGTACGGTCATCAATGGTGAACAGCACCTCGCCCTTCTTCACTTCCTGGCCGTCGGTGTAATTCACCTTATCAATGTAGCCGGACACGCGCGGGCGCAGCTGAACGCTCTCCACCGCTTCAATCCGGCCGTTAAAGCTATCCCACTGGCTAATCGATTTCACCACCACGTCAGCGGCACTCACGGCAGGCGCAGGTGGCGCGGCATTTTGCGCGACGCTGTTATCGCATCCGACGAGCAGCACGGAGAGCAACACTGCCCCCAGCGCGCTCAGATGAGAATTACCCCAGGTTTTTTGCAGGCTCATTATTTTTATTCCGATAATTGTCGCCACCGGGCAAGACGCAGCAGGAGGCACCGCGCCACTTCCTTTGTCCGGGGGCTGTCTTAAGGCCATTTGTGTCGTTCATCGCCACAAAACTGTAACAGTTGCGAATACACTATTCGCGGCGATTGTAGGAAGGCGCTTAACTAAGTGCAAGAATAATTGTTGCACTTTATGTGCTATTTGAGCGGATGTGAAAAGACCCGTTTCGGTCAGGGATTTAAATGCAACAATAAAACTTGCAATTACTGCAAAAACGCGCCACCTTTAAATGCAACAGACAAAGATACTTTTTCATCCGCTGCGTGGGGGTAACCAGATGAACACTGGCGCATTTATGCATGATTTACTCGACTGGATCGACAACAACCTGGACAGCCGACTGGATATTGAGACCGTCGCCAGGCGTTCCGGCTACTCGAAATGGCACCTTCAGCGCCTGTTCAAAGAGCATACAGGCTACCCTCTCGCCGGGTATATTCGCGCGCAAAAGCTGCAAAAATCGGTTGAGCGGTTATCCCACAGTGACGAACCGATTCTGAACGTGGCGATCGCGCTGGGCTTTGACTCCCAGCAGTCCTTCAACCGCAGCTTTAAGCGTCAGTATGGTCAGGCGCCCGGAGCATGGCGACGCAGTATGGGTGGCCCCGAAACGCAGCAGCTTCGCCAGTAATGCATATTTTGCTGCAACGTCGATCTGTTGCCGCTATACTGTATATAAATACAGTATAGCGAGGTGCACGATGGCTGTTGAAACAAAATTTGTTGTCGTAAGAAAAGGTGAAGAGAAAATGACATTTGCCAGTAAGAAAGAGGCTGACGCTCACGACAAGCTGCTCGATATGGCCGACGCGTTCACCGACTGGCTGTTGCAAAGCGGAATGGAGATGGATGAAACGCAGGCTGAAAATCTTGGCCTGTATCTCGCCGAGCAGAAAGAGACCGTGCAGCATATTCTGCGTACCAGCAAGCTTCCCGATCTCACTGCTCCAGCTGTAGCGGATAAAACAGACTCCGACTCGGCTGACGCAAAAAAAATCAGGGCTGTGAAAGCGGCCTGATTGTCAGAAAACGTTATTAACGATCCTGTAGCCGTAAGCAGACTTCTGCTTGCGGCTTTTTTTATCCCGAACATGAAAAGAGTAAAGGAAATGGCGTGCGGCAAGGAATGAAGGAAAAGATCATCAGGATCTGTGATTCAAAAATTGCCTCTAAGGGAAGCGATGTTGGGCTTTCGTTCTATGCTTTTTTTGCTAAAAAAATGACGATCCTGAACTGCTTATGGAAGTGGCGCACTGGTGGATTATGGAAATGAAACTGGACCATTTTGAAAAGGCTGAAAAGATCAGAAACCTCGTCTCAGCCCTGTAAAACCTGCGTCTAAACATAGATTGAAACGCAAAGAGCAGGTTCGCAATACCTCGCCGTCTATTTCCAGGCTAGAGGCTGTGATCTGGTCAAACCCAAAGTAGCTGCTGTTGCAACATCGTGCCATGAATGGACGCTAGCATCTTTTTTATCTCACCTTTTGCAGGATTGCTCTGAACAGCTCGATGGACCTCCATATGTCATCATGCGTATCACCATCCCAATCAGGAACTGTGGCCAACTCAGCCATCAACTCCTTTATCAAGATATGCGCATCGGCAACTTCATCCTTCCGACATTTAGATGCGATACGAGATATCGCCTTCGGAGAGAGGCTGCTGTACGGTGAAAAGGTGGTACGCTCGGCTGCAATTAGTTTTTGTAATTTACGCATATGATCAATATATCCGGAGCACTGGTTGTGGGTCGCAAAAATAGTATGCTATATATTAGCTCTTCCAGACTCTTGCAGCTAAAAATAGTAGGAACTCTGACTTCCGATCCTCGCTCAAAACAGACGTACTTATTTTGCAATGTCAGTTTTTGCCAAAAGCAGATGTGGTTATCGGCACGCTATATAATCATTAGAGTGTAAGCAGCCCTTTATTTATTGCCCTTTAATCAGTGCAACTTGTTGTAACAGTTTAACAGTTAACCCTCGGCTCATACTTAACCCATATTTATCCGGGTGGTGATAACTACTCGTGTTTAGACAAAATAGCACACCGAGTGACAGGACCATTTTCATAACCTTGAATGGTGTAGTTCGGGAAATCGGTCACTGTCACCATGCTGTCAGATTGATAACTCTCTGGGGCACTGCGAAGCTGGGTCTCATTTTTTTGAGCCATCTCCGCAGAGTATGGACTGGTTACGCTAACACTGTTCGGATCGATTTTATGTGTTTGGCCTGTTTCATCAGTTATGACGTTGAGGCGATAGCGTTGTGTGATCAAAGCTGTGGCTGTGCCATAGGGTACAAATGTTGTGATGACCTGGTACGTTCGATTGTTACCTTGATTTGAAATCACAGTCATACTGTTTTTAAAATCAAGTGTGACGGGCTTCTGATCCACAATAATATTCAGTGGAACATGACAAACAACCTCACTACCAGCCTTTTGCTCTGCATTTAAACGCAATACCTCTTCATGCGAGGCCGCAAAGCAAATTATTGGAAACAGCAGGAGTGAAGCCGAGGGGAGGATTCTGAACATAGTCATATTTTCATGTCTTGTAATGTCATACTACTATACGTACTTCGTCTCATCGTTGGAACAACCTCTTCATGCGGTAGAGGCTCGTTTACGATTTCCATCACGCCATGGTTCATGTCGGTAGCGATACCTTTCCACGAACGCTATTTATCTAAAAAGCGGGATGGCCGGTAACATTGCGGGATTTCATCGCTCTGGCCGTCGCATAATTCTTCACAGACCAGTCTGCCAATCGTCGCTGCGCACGTAACGGCTGGGTGCATAGAGGCGACGTAAAACGGGATGCCCCTCCTGAATAACAGGACGCTCTCCTGTTGAGTACTGGATGAGAGCAGCCGACTCTGCGCCCGTGAGCCTGTTTCTTACCGCGCGTGGTGCTGCCTCCGCCGTCTCTCTGACGTTGCCGTTTGCCGGATAATCTTCTGCGGCTAACAAATTCCCGTTGTGCGCTTGCCGAACCTCAATATCATCACCGGAGAGAATCGTGTTGACCACGTTCCGGGAGGCCTCAAACCGCAGCAATATGGCCAGTGATGACAAAACCTGAACATGAATACCCACCCGCTCAGTCAGCGCTGGAATACCTGTACCACAGGCCAGCACGACGCAATTTGCATCCAGTTTTCCCCGCGAGGGCAGGACGCCTGTCACCTTTCCCTCAGTCATGCAAAGACCCGTAACGGTTGTTTGGGTATTCAGCACGACGCCCTTTTCACAGGCTTTGTCGAGCAATAATCGCGTTGCGCTGACTGCATCAATGGCACCATCTTTTGCAGCATAGCGGGCATCTGAGGGAGGATTGTTCAAGGTAGCTATACAAACACACCAGGCTGTTACGTTAATAGCTGTTTACCCCATACGAGGAAGCACACATGACCCCACATCCGCTACACCAGATCATCGAATCCTGCGATCGCGCCATCACCACCAAAAACTATGACGCGCTGATGAAACACTACGCCGAAGATGCAGCTCTGGTGGTCAAGCCCGGAATGGTTGTTAAAGGCAAAGAAAACATCCGCAACGCGTTTATTGCCATCTCGGATTATTTTCAGAACCAATTGATTGTGAAACAAGGAGAGATGCAGGTGATCGAAGGCGGTGACAATGCCCTCGTTATCATGGAAACCGTTCTGCGTTTTCCTGATGGTCAGGGTGGAATAACGGAAATGTCGCGCCGCGCGACCTATGTTTTTCGGCAGGAAAGCGATGGTCGCTGGCTTTGTACCATCGACAACTCCTACGGTACGTCGCTTCTGGATACCGGGAACCGATCGCGTTAATCACACTTTCAAAGGGGCGCTGCCGCCCCTCCACGCCAGCCCCTTAATGCGCAGTAATGCGCGGCTCCTTCACAAACTCAGCCAGCAGCCACACCATATCGTGCAGCAGGCCTGTCAGCTCTTTCGCTACGTGAGCGGGTAGCGTTCCCCCCATAACGGCTTGCGTCAGCGCTAGAACGTAGTCCACCTGCGTTAAGGTGTCCTGCCAGCAGTCGGGCACGCAGGAGTTGATTTTCTCACCCATGATCAACTGTTCAATCAGGTATGGCGGAAGATCGGCATCGCAGAGTGCGCGCAGCCTGCGCAGAGCCTCAAGGAGACGCTCGCACAGCGCAGTACGGCTCGCGACATCATCGGTTTCGACCAGCACGCTCACCAGCGCGGCGCAGTTGTCGGCGACGTCAAAGAGATCGGCATCGGCCGGAAGCGGTCGGGAGATAAGTTGCAGAATGACGTTTTCGTCAGATGGAAGATAAGTCAGGGTTGGGATAGTAGCCATCGTAAGGCATCCTCAGTGTATAAATTGGGTGAACCACCCGATGAGTTCCTACGCTCGAGGGGGTAGCGCTGACAGAGGTAGGAATACCGCCCACAGAGAAAACGGCCAGCCTTGCGGCTGCTCCGTCAGCGCCACCGCAATTTTAACGAGATCGGCGCTGTCGCGACATATAAATATCGCTCTGTAGATGCGGGTTCCTACGCCCGATTGCGGATGTGCCGCAACGCAGGCACTTTACGACCGCGCCTCGTAGAGGAAAAGACATAACGCTGAATTTCATAAGGTTACTTTTCGGTTTGCGAGGCGCCTTCCAGAATGACAACGCTGCCCTAAATTTTCAGCGTATCGATCACAGCCCTCAGGGCAGGCGACACGTTGCGGTGCGGATAATAGAGATACAACCCGTCCATGCGCAGGCTATAGCGCTGCAACACCCGGATAAGCGTTCCGCGCTCCAGATCGTCAGACACCAGCTCCACCGGGACATAGGCCAGCCCAAGCCCCAGCCGGGCGGCCTCGGCTTCCATGTAGCTGTCAGACAGCGCCCATTGCCCCTCTGGCCGATGGGTGATTTTTTTCCCGTCCTGCACCAGTTCCCACTGATAGTCACTACCGTCGGCAAACTGGTAAGCAATGCAGGGATGAGCCACTAAATCGGCTGGCGTCTGCGGAAAACCGTAGCGTCTGAAGTGTTCCGGGGCAGCCACCGCGGCCATTTCCATATCAGGCGTGATACGCACAGCAATCATTCCCTGCCCCACTTCCGGCCCCAGTCTGACACCCGCATCGAACCGCTCGGCGATAATGTCGACGAAGCGGCTTTCATTGATCAGTTCCAGCCTGATGTCCGGGTAACGCTGTTTAAAAATGGCGAGCTTTGGCAGCAGACATTTATCGATAGCGTGCTGGCTGGCATTAATACGCACCGTGCCGGACGGCGTCTGACGATAGTGTGCCAGGGTCGCCAGACCCGTATCGAGCGTATCGAATGCAGACTCGGCGGTCTGATAAAGCTGTTCCCCGGCATGGGTGAGCGAGAGCTTGCGCGTAGTGCGGACCAGAAGTTGAACGCCCAATCGCTCTTCCAGCTCGCGAACCGAGCGGCTGATCCCGGATTGCGCCAGCCCAAGCCGAAGCGCGGCCGCCGTGAAGCTCCCCTCCCGTACCACCTGCATGAACAGGTACAGCTCATTATAATTTTCCCGTTTCGCCATCATCCCTACCTATTTATAACAATATGATATGAATCCTAGCAGCTTTCGCCCTCTAATCAGCACTATTTCTGCTAACTATAATGACCGCAACACAACAACCCAGGGTTCATTTCTATGAAAACATTTACCCAAAAACTGTCCGTTGCGATGCTGCTATGTGCATCATTAAGTGGAGTGACAACAATGAGTTATGCAGAAACCACCAACCCAAACGCGCCTGTTTCGATGGTGAGCACATGGGATAAAACCTTTGCCGAAAGTGACAAAGTCGATCACCGTAAGGTGTCCTTCCAGAACCGATACGGGATCACTTTGGTAGGCGATCTGTATCTTCCCAAAAACCGCGGCGACCGCAAGCTGGCGGCGATTGCGGTCAGCGGGCCATTTGGCGCGGTCAAAGAGCAGTCCAGCGGCCTGTATGCGCAAACCCTGGCAGAAAATGGGTTTGTAACCCTGGCGTTCGATCCGTCCTATACGGGCGAAAGCGGTGGCCAGCCGCGCAACGTAGCGTCTCCGGATATCAACACCGAAGACTTTAGCGCGGCGGTGGACTTCCTCGGTTTGCAGAAAGAGGTTGATCGTAACCGCATTGGTATTCTCGGCATCTGCGGCTGGGGCGGTATGGCGCTCAACGCAGCATCCATGGACACCCGCGTGAAGGCGGTCGCCACCAGCGTGATGTATGACATGAGCCGGGCGATGGGCCACGGCGTGGGCGACGGGAAAGATCGCTATTCAACGTCTGACCGCCGTGCCGTTCTGCAGTATCTGAACGCACAGCGCTGGAAAGATGCTGAGAACGGTACCTTCGCGCACGGCGGCCATGACATTTATGTCGATGAGAACGGCAAGGTGACGGCAGCTGAACGTATTCTGCCGGAGGCGTTACCTGACAACCCGAATCCGGTACTCAAAGAATTCTTTGACTACTACCGTATGCCGCGCGGCTTCCATGCGCGCTCCGTCAACTCCACCGGCGCGTGGACCGCGACCACGCCATTATCATTTATGAATATGCCGCTGCTGAGCTACGGCAGGGAAATTACTATCCCAACGCTTATCGTAACCGGTGAAAAGGCACACTCCCGCTACTTTGCGGAAGATGCGTTTAAAGCGGTCGGCAGCAAGCAGAAGGAACTGGTGATTGTTCCGGGCGCAAACCATGTCGATCTCTACGATAATGCTGCCGGGAAGATCCCGTTCGGCCAGTTTGAGCAGTTCTTCAAAACCAACCTGAAATAAACCTCTACGCCACCCGCCCTATACGGGTGGCTCTTTGTGAAATCTGACTATGTCTACACTGAGCCGCACCACGTCACAGAACACAGAGCATGCACACTGGAGTGGCGTTTTTGCCATGACCCTGTGCGTATTTGTCCTGATTGCCTCGGAATTTATGCCCGTCAGCCTGCTTACTCCCCTTGCCAGAGATTTGGGCGTTACGGAGGGTCTCGCTGGCCAGGGGATCGCGATTTCCGGCGCGCTGGCGGTGCTGACCAGCCTCTTCCTTTCCCGGCTTGCCGGGAATATAAACCGCAAACACCTTCTTCTGGGCATGACGCTCCTGATGGCGCTCTCGGGGATGATTATCGCTTTCGCCCCAAACTATCTGGTTTACATGACAGGCCGCGCGCTGATCGGTATCGCTATAGGCGGGTTCTGGTCCATGTCTGCCGCAACGGCCATTCGCCTTGTTCCGCCGCATAAGGTTGCGCGCGCGCTGGCCATTTTCAACGGCGGTAACGCGCTGGCAACGGTGGTGGCCGCCCCGCTTGGCAGCTATCTTGGGGCCACTATTGGCTGGCGCGGCGCATTTCTTTGTCTGGTGCCCGTGGCGATAGTCGCGTTCATCTGGCAGTGTTTAAGCCTGCCTGACATGAACGCGCGTAAAAACGGTACATCACGAGGAAGTGTTTTTCGGTTATTCCGCCAGCCTGCCGTTTCCGTTGGTCTGCTGGCCTGCGGCCTGTTCTTTATGGGGCAGTTTGCGCTGTTTACCTATCTGCGCCCGTTCCTTGAAACCGTCACCCGGGTGAGCGGAGCCGGGCTGTCGCTAATTTTGCTCACCATAGGCGTTGCAGGTTTTGTGGGCACCCTTTTCGTTGCCCTGGTGCTTAATGCCGCGTTTTACATAACGCTGATCGCGATCCCTCTACTGATGGCGGCCATCGCAGTCGCGTTGATTCTCGCCGGGCATAACGTGTGGATTGTGGCCCTGCTGTCAGGCCTATGGGGGATGCTGGCAACATCAGCGCCGACGGGGTGGTGGACGTGGATTGCTCGAACGCTGCCGAAGGATGCTGAAGCAGGCGGTGGACTGATGGTCGCGGTGATCCAGCTCGCCATTGCGCTCGGCTCAACGGCGGGCGGTATAGCCTTCGATCGTTATAGCTGGCAGAGCTCGTTTGCATTGAGTGGCATAGTGCTCCTCTTTGCGGCAGCGCTAACGTTTCTGCTTTCGCGTCTTCACAAATAACGCGCCGGATGATTTTTTGACGCTTTTCTTCACCGATCGTGTATTGTTTTTAAACAATAACATCCTCTAAAGGACACCTGCGCAATGATCAGCATCCTCGGCAAAACCACCTCCATCAACGTTCGTAAAGTGCTCTGGACCTGCGAAGAAGCGGGCATCACTTATCAGCAGGAAGATTACGGCAGCGGTTTTGCCTCGACGGAAACGGATGCCTTTCGCGCCCTGAACCCCAACGCCATGGTGCCGGTGCTGATTGACGGTGATTTCGTGCTGTGGGAGTCCAATTCCATCTGCCGTTATCTGGCGCGCAAGGCCGAACGTCACGATCTGCTGCCCGCAGAACCGCAGGCCTGCGCCAACGTTGAGCGCTGGATGGACTGGCAGGCCACTGAATTTAACAACGCCTGGCGCTATGTCTTCCCGGCGCTGGGGCGTAAAAACCCGGACTTTAACGACCCTGAGCGCATTGCGGCGGGAATCAAAGAGTGGAACCACTGCATTACCATTCTGGAAAACCAGCTGCAGCGCACCGGGGCCTTTGCGGCGGGCGAGACGTTTACCCTCGCGGACGTGGTGCTTGGGCTGTCGGTGAATCGCTGGAAAATGACGCCATTTGATAAGCCAGACGTGCCAGCCATTGAGGCCTGGTTCGAGCGCCTTCACCAGCGTCCGGCATTTTTGCGTCACGGCAATAACGGCATGATATAAAACTTAATGCCTGAATGAATACCGCAACGAGGCTGTTTTATTTAATTACGAAACCCTGATTGTCGTCAGAGGGAATAATAATTAAGCCATATCCTGGACAGCCCATTGCACCGCTTTGCTAGCCTGAATAGTCAGGCAAAGCTCAACCCGGAGGTATTCTTGCTGATTAAACTCAAGAAAGAACGAACGCATCAGGAGGATCGCCGGCTTGCTCTCTGGCTGGCGACCTCAGCAGGTTTGCTGAACGCCATCGCCCTCGGGGCATTTGGTTTTTTTCCCTCACACATGACCGGCAACACCTCACAGTTATCCAGCGAAGTTTCTTCTACCGATCTGAGCGATATGATTTTCTTCGGCTCGATAATTCTCTCTTTTGTGGCTGGCGCCATTATTGCGCGCACGATCGTGATATGGGGAATTATCCATAACGTCAGGCTGGTTTTTTGCCAGATCCTTTTTGTCGAGGGGATATTACTGACCGGCGTTTCCTTCTACGAAATGTATTTCCATGCGCTCACCAGCAATCGCGAGATTATTCTATTTCTCTGCTTTCTGATGGGCATTCATAATTCCACCTCCACGCAGCTTTCCGGCGGACGGGTAAGATCGACGCACATTACCGGCACGCTAACGGACGCGGGGATTTCCCTGGCCTCCGTCATGGTGGCGATGCTGCGCAGGGATTACTCCAAAGATACGGCGGCGCAAAAAAGTCAGCTAAAAACCCACTTAACCACCCTGTTTTCGTTCATTACGGGCGGCATCGCGGGGCTGCTGCTGTTCCGATGGATTGGCTTTAACGCCATGCTGGCGCTGGGGGTGATGCTCGCGTTTGTCGCCACCGTTTCAATTATCACCGTCTCGTCGCGGGTTCGACGGGTTCGCGCCCCTCTATGAAGGTAATGACCTGTACTCGGCATAAAAGCCCTTTAGATGTGACACTGTCACATTTAAATATTCGCTTTAGGACTATTCTGCCCGCCCCACAATCAGGCCTTATGCCATAAGGCCTGACCTCAGGTTGCCACTAGTTTCATAGGGTTACTGATTTTGCCCCTTCGCTGGAACCCTTCCCAAACGCTTGCTATAGGTCAATTACCCCTGCCGAAACATGGCATAACAACAGGCAACCGGTGGTTGCTATAACGCATGCGCACAGGGAGACACACCGCAATGCACCCATTATTCAAACGTTCGCTGCTGTTTGTCGGCGCCATTATCGTGGTTCTCGCCCTCCTCGTCTGGGGGATCGGGCTGGAGACCATCAGAGCGCGTCAGGTTGACCTGATCTATCTCGGGCAACAGCATATGATTCTGGTTTTCTCATCAATGTTCTTTGCCCTGCTGGTGGGTATTCCGGCCGGTATTCTGCTGAGCCGCCCGGCCGCGCGGGGTATCGCCGAATATGTGATGCAAATCTTCAACGTTGGCAACACGCTGCCGCCACTGGCCGTGCTGGCGCTGGCGATGGTGGTGATTGGTATTGGCGATACGCCGGCCATCATCGCCCTGTTCCTCGCCTCGCTGCTGCCAATCGTGCGCAACACCTATGCCGGGCTGTGCTCGGTCCCGCCATCGCTGCTGGAAGCGGCAAACGGCATCGGGATGACCAAATGGCAGCGTCTGCGCCAGGTTGAGCTGCCTGCCGCCTGGCCGGTTATGCTCTCAGGGATCCGCATCGCCACCGCCATTAACGTCGGTACCGCACCGCTGGCGTTCCTGATTGGTGCCAGCAGCTACGGCGAGCTGATTTTCCCCGGCATTTATCTTAACGATTTCCCGACCCTGATCCTCGGCGCGGCGGCTACCGCCCTGTTCGCCCTGATCCTCGATACCCTGCTGGCGGCGCTGGGTCGCGTGATGAGTCCCCATCTCGCTCGATAACAATAACAAGGAGCTTTTATGAGACTGTTTTCCGGCCTGACGGCGCTGTGTGCCGCGGCGCTGTTCACCAGCCAGGCGATGGCGGCCCCGCTGATTCTGGCAACCAAGAGCTTTACCGAGCAGCATATTCTCTCGGCGATGACCGTGCAGTACCTGCAAAAGAAAGGATTCCAGGTTCAGCCGCAAACCAATATCGCCACGGTGATTTCCCGTAACGCGATGATCAACAAGCAGATTGACATGACCTGGGAGTACACCGGCACGTCATTAATCATCTTTAACCACATCAACAAGCGCATGTCGCCAGAGGAGTCTTACGAGACGGTGAAACGTCTGGACGCGAAGCACGGTCTGGTCTGGCTCAAGCCCGCCGACATGAACAACACCTATGCGTTCGCCATGCAGCGCAAGCGCGCCGAGGCGGAACATATCAACACCATGTCGGAGATGGTGGCGAAGATTGAGCAGATCCGAAAAACCACCCCGGACAAAAACTGGCTGCTGGGCTTAGACCTGGAATTTGCCGGGCGCAGCGACGGCATGAAGCCGCTTCAGGCCGCCTATAAGATGGACCTGGACCGCCCGCAGATCCGTCAGATGGACCCCGGCCTGGTCTATAACGCGGTGCGCGACGGCTTCGTCGACGCCGGGTTGATTTATACCACCGATGGTCGCGTGAAGGGCTTCGACCTCAAGGTGCTGGAAGATGATAAAGGCTTCTTCCCGAGCTATGCCGTCACCCCGGTAGTCCGTAAGGACACGCTGGAGGCCAATCCGGGCCTGGAAGAGGCGCTCAACACCCTCTCGGCCCAGCTCAACAACGACGTTATCACCGAACTGAACAAGAAGGTGGATATCGATCATCAGTCACCGCAGCAGGTCGCCCGTGATTTCCTGCGTAGCAAACAGCTGCTGTAGGAGGCGCTATGGAGACAATTCACTACATTCTGGACAACTGGGACTACCTCTTAACCCTGACGCTGCAGCATCTGTGGCTGGTAGCGCTGGCCGTGGGCTTAGCCATTCTCATCGGCGTCCCGCTCGGCATTCTGATTGTTCGCCACAAGTGGCTGGCGACGCCGGTGCTGGGGATTGCCACCATCGTGCTGACCATTCCGTCCATTGCGCTGTTTGGCCTGATGATCCCGCTCTTTTCGCTGATCGGTCAGGGGATTGGCGCCCTGCCCGCGATCACAGCGGTGTTTCTCTACTCGCTGCTGCCGATTGTGCGTAACACCCATACGGCGCTCGACAGCCTGCCGCCGGGCCTGCGTGAAGCCGGACGCGGCATCGGCATGACCTTCTGGCAGCGCCTGCGCTGGGTCGAAATTCCGATGGCGCTGCCGGTGATTTTCGGCGGGATCCGCACCGCCGTGGTGATGAACATCGGCGTGATGGCGATTGCCGCCGTGATCGGCGCGGGCGGTCTGGGTCTGCTGCTGCTCAACGGCATCGGCGGAAGCGATATTCGCATGCTGATTGCGGGTGCGCTGATGATTTGTCTTTTAGCGATTGTGCTCGACTGGCTGCTGCACCGTCTGCAGGTGGTTCTGACTCCAAAGGGGATTCGATAATGATAAAACTGGAAAACCTCACCAAACACTTTTCACAGAAGCACGGCCAGACCTTCAAGGCCGTCGACAACGTCAACCTGAACGTGCCCGAAGGGGAAATGTGCGTCCTGCTCGGCCCGTCCGGCTGCGGGAAGACCACCACCCTGAAGATGATTAACCGCCTCATTACGCCCAGCAGCGGGACGATCCTGATCAACGGCGAAGACACCAGCGGGATGGACACCGTCACCCTGCGCCGCAACATCGGCTACGTGATCCAGCAGATTGGCCTGTTCCCGAACATGACCATCGAAGAGAACATTACCGTCGTACCGCGCATGCTGGGCTGGGATAAAGCGCGCTGCAAAACCCGCGCCGAAGAGCTGATGGATATGGTGGCGCTGGATCCGCATAAGTTCCTGAATCGCTATCCGCGCGAGATGTCCGGCGGCCAACAGCAGCGCATCGGCGTGATCCGCGCCCTGGCGGCGGATCCGCCGGTGCTGCTGATGGATGAGCCCTTCGGCGCGGTGGACCCGATCAACCGCGAGGTGATCCAGAACCAGTTCCTCGAGATGCAGCGCAAGCTGAAAAAAACCGTCATGCTGGTCAGCCACGATATCGATGAAGCCCTGAAGCTTGGCGACCGTATTGCGGTGTTCCGGCAGGGGAAAATCGTCCAGTGCGCCAGCCCGGACGAACTGCTGGCGAAACCGGCGAATGAGTTTGTTGGCTCGTTTGTCGGCCAGGACCGCACGCTGAAGCGTCTGCTGCTGGTCTCGGCGGGCGACGTCACTGACCAGCAGCCCACTATCACGGTACGTGGCTCTACCCCGCTTCCAGAGGCCTTTGCCACCATGGATGATAACGATATCCGCGCCATCACCGTGGTGGACGAGCACGGCAAGCCGCTGGGCTTTGTGAAGCGTCGCGAAGCGCGTAACGCCAGCGGGACCTGCGCCGACATCCTGCATCCGTTCCGCATGACCGGCAAAGCCGAAGACAACCTGCGCGTGGTGCTGTCACGCCTGTATGAGAGCAACACCAGCTGGATGCCGATCGTGGATGAGGACGGGCGCTACAACGGCGAGATTTCTCAGGACTATATAGCCGAGTATCTCAGTTCAGGTCGTACGCGTCGGGCGCTGAATATACATAGCGAGAACTAATCTTTCCGGCCGGGCATCGCCCGGCTTTTCCGCACGCATACCTTTTGCTACCCCCGCGATTTCCCGCCACAATATTGTATCTTTCCCGTTTACTCGCGACCCATGCAACGTCTTCATACGTACCCCGACATCCGCGCGATGTTTCGTCGACTGCTGATTGCTACCGTCACCGGCGTGCTGGCCGCGCTGGCCGTTGCGGTGTTCCGCCACAGCATGTATCTGCTGGAGTGGCTGCTTCTCAGCAACGACAGCGGCAGCCTGGTGAATGCCGCCGCGTCGCTCTCACCCTGGCGGCGCGCGCTGACGCCCGCGCTGGGCGGGCTGGCTGCGGGACTGTTACTATGGGGATGGCAACGGCTGACCGCCCAGCGGCCTCATGCCCCCACCGATTATATGGAAGCGCTGGAGACCGGCGACGGTCAGTTTGATTACGGCGCCAGCCTGGTGAAATCCCTTGCCTCGCTGCTTGTCGTGGCAAGCGGAAGCGCCATCGGGCGTGAAGGGGCGATGATCCTGCTTGCCGCCCTCGCCGCCTCCTTTTTTGCCCGGCGCTTTACGCCCAAATCCGAATGGAAGTTATGGATCGCCTGCGGCGCCGCGGCCGGGATGGCCAGCGCCTACCATGCTCCGTTAGCCGGAAGCCTGTTCATTGCGGAGATTCTGTTTGGCACCCTGATGCTGGCCTCGCTCGGGCCCGTGGTTATCGCGGCGGTAGTGGCGCTTCTCACCACGCAGCTCCTGGCGCCGGGAACCGGCACGCTCTACGCGGTCCATTTGAGCGGCACACTCACCGCAACTGATTATGCCCTGCTGGTCGCCATGGGGCTGCTGGCGGGTCTTTGCGGACCGCTGCTGATGTGGCTGATGGCGTTCAGCCACGGGCTGTTCCTGCGCCTTAAGCTTTCGCCGCCGTGGCAGCTGGCGCTCGGCGGTGCGATCGTCGGGCTGCTGTCTCTTCTGACGCCGAAGGTGTGGGGGAACGGCTATAGCGTGGTGCAGGCTTTTCTGCTCGCCCCACCGCTGCTGTCGATCGTTGCAGGCGTCTTTATCTGTAAACTGCTGGCGGTGCTGGCGAGCAGCGGATCGGGCGCGCCGGGCGGGGTATTCACGCCCACGCTGTTTGTCGGCATGGCGACAGGGATGCTATTTGCACAGCTTTTCGCGCTGTGGCTGCCGGGTGCTGAGACGGCGATTCTGCTTGGGCTGGCGGGGATGGCGACGCTACTCGCCGCGACCACGCATGCGCCCATTATGTCGGCGCTGATGGTCTGTGAAATGACCGGGCAATATTTTTTACTGCCCGGTTTGCTGGTCGCCTGCGTGCTGGCGTCCGTGCTGTCGCGGACGTTACGCCACGACTCGATCTACGGTCAACACGCCACTGAGGGCAGAGAGATCGATGTACTGCGCTAGCTCGCGCTGCTCGGCGCGAGGCAGATAAGGCAGTTCACCCACCAGCGGTCCGGGTAGTTTGGTGCTCAGCACGTCGATGATCTCCGCATAGTGCGCCAGACCAGGGTTGATGCGGTTGGCCACCCAGCCAACCAGCGGCAGGCCGTCATTGGCAATCGCCTGCGCCGTCAGCAGCGCATGGTTGATGCACCCTTCCTGGATCCCCACCACCATCACCACCGGAAGCTGTTCCTGCACCACCCATTCCGACAGCGGGCGCAGGTCGTTCATCAGGCTGCGCCAGCCGCCCGTGCCTTCCACCACCACGTGATCGACCTTCTCGCACAGGCTCGCCAGACCGTTGGACAGCAGAGGGTAATTAATCAGACCGCTGTGCGCCACGCTGCTCTCCTCTTCGCTTAACGCAATAGGATTGATCGCGTGATAAGGCAGTTCCAGTGACGAGACGCTTTGCAGTACCAGGGCGTCTTTATTACGCAATCCCTCTGGCGTCTCTTTACTCCCTTTTGCGACCGGTTTGTACCCTGCCACGCGTTTACCGCTTGCTGCCAGCGCCTGCAGCAATGCGCGGGATACAACGGTCTTGCCGACAGAGGTATCTGTACCAGTAACAAAGAAACGCTTAAGCATGACTCACTCCACCTCTTGGGTATGCTTCGAAAATATAAACCAGGTAAATAATTCAGTGGAGGAAGTCTACGGGATGCGTGCGCTACCCGGCTTGAGATAGCGCAATTTTTCTTACATCTGCAAAAAAGAGTTAACCCTGTAACAGGCGGATCAACAGCGAGCCGTTATACATGGCATCTTTGACCAGCGCGGCGCCGGCCATCGTGCCCTGATTGGAAAACTGGGTACTTTCTACCGCAATGTTCCGGCTGTAGGCGGGAAGCGACTGCTGCTGAATACAGGCCGTAATCGCCGGGAAGAGGATCTCCGCCGCCTGGCTCAGCGGTGAGCCAATAAGGATTTTTTGCGGGTTGAAGAGGTTCACCATAATCGCCAGAATGCGGCCAACGTTATTCCCCACCCCGGTAATGATGTCCTTCGCCAGCAGATCGCCCTGACGCGCCGCGGCGCAGAGAGAATCCACCGTGAGGGGTTGTCCGTGCAGCGAGGAGCTCATGGACTGACTGAGCCTGACCTGCGCCAGCTCCAGCACGCTTTCCACGCTGGCAATGGTCTCCAGACAGCCGTGGTTCCCGCAGTAGCAGCGCTTGCCGTATGGGTCGACCTGGGTATGGCCAATTTCCACCAGACTGCTGCTTCCGGCGTGGAGAAGACGTCCATCAGTAATGACGCCTGCCCCGACGTTATGATCGATAACCACCTGAATCACATCCCTCGCCCCGCGTGACGCGCCGAACAGCGCCTCCGCCATGGTCCAGGCGCTGATGTCATGCTGAATATAGACCGGCACGCCGGTATGGTTTTTCAGCACTTCGCCCAGCGGCATCTCTTTAACATCGTCGTAAAACGGCATGCGGTGAACAATGCCATTTTCGGTATCAATAATCCCCGGCATGGTGATGGCAATCGCCGTTAAGCGTTCAAGCTTCTGCTGGTGACGAATAAAGAAGCGATCGATATGCGAAACAATCGCGTCGAGGAGCGGTTCCTCAGCGTTGAGCGGCAGATCAAGACGGTCTTCCACCACCAGCTTGCTGCTGAGATCGCGCAGCGCAAGGAAGATCTCCCCCCGGCTGATGCGCAGCGACAGGTAGTGCCAGGCTTCCGTCTCCACCACCAGTCCGACCGCCGGACGGCCACGGCTGCCCGGCTCCTGAATTTCCGTCTCCTGAACCAGGTGCGCTTCCAGCATCTCGCGGACAATCTTGGTAATACTGGCGGGTGCCAGCTGTGCCAGGCGCGAAAGATCGATACGCGAAACCGGACCAAGCTGATCAATCAGGCGATACACCGCGCCAACGTTGGTCTGCTTAATCTGATCAATATGCCCTGGCTGACTATCAGCGACCACCTCGTACTCCCTTATTTTCGAGCTTCGAAATAAACTGTTGGCTATGGTGAAGCACTTGCAGGGCTGCCGTCAAATATTTACTTAGCCATGTGATTTACTGCACATTTTTGCCCACTTTTCCCTGAAAATGCCGCCCGGAGGAGGCGTTCATCAACTGCTGTTTGAAGCGCTCTGCGGCATGGCTCTGTTCGCGATGTTTTGCCCAGACCAGCCACATCTCTGAAACGGCATCCTCTTCGGCGATGGTCACCCAGCGCATTTCGCGCAGTTGTACCCGTTTAAAGGAGGCCGGAAGAATAGACACCCCCAGCCCGGCGGCGACCAGGCCGATAATGGTCATCGCTTCCCCGACTTCCTGGGTGATGACCGGGGCAAGATCGTAGCGGCGCATCAGCCCCAGGATATCGTCATACAGACCCGTTCCGACCTGCGGGTCAAAAAAGACAAACGGCTCGTTTGCCAGCTCTGCCAGTGAAACCGCCGGACGCGACGCCAGCGGGTGATCGTGCGGGATCATGGCCATCAGCGGCTCGCGCAGGATCACCTCCCACGCCAGCGAGTCCGGCAGCTGGGTATTACGCATAAGCCCCAGATCCAGCGAACCTTCATTGAGCGGCGCGATCTGCTCGCGGGTGTTGATCTCGCGCGTTTGAATATGAACATCCGGGAAATGGCGACGGAATGACGACAGGGTTTCCGAGACGGCGCTGATAAACGGTGCGGACGAGGTAAACCCGATGCGCAACTCTCCGGCCTCCCCGAGATAGAGCCGTTCTGCCCGGGCGGCGGCATCCTCGACCATGCTCAGAATTTGTCGGCTGTCGATGAGAAACTGCTTACCCGCCGCCGTCAGGCTCACGCTGCGGTTGGTGCGGGCCAGCAGGCGCGCCCCGACCTGCTGCTCCAGGATCTGAATCTGCTGGCTTAAGGGCGGCTGAGAGATGTTCAGCCGCGCCGCCGCGCGGCCAAAATGCAGCTCTTCGGCGACGGCGACAAAATAGCGGAGATGACGCAGCTCGATATTCATATTTCTAAAGTATCATTTGAGATTATTAATATATTAGACAGAATATTTACATTTTCCTACCCTTATCAGGTGGTCATACCCGTCACCAGAAATCACGGGGATGTTTAAGCAAGGAAACTGTGTGAGTCGTACAACTGCCATTGATATCGATCCGGCGAGCGATATCGATGATTTACCTGCAACATCGCAGCCGGTTCAGTTCATTAAACGTGGTACCCCCCAATTTATGCGCGTCACGCTGGCGCTCTTCTCCGCCGGTCTGGCGACCTTCGCCCTGCTCTATTGCGTTCAGCCGATCCTGCCCGTGCTCTCCCATGAGTTTGGCGTTTCACCCGCCAGCAGCAGCGTATCCCTCTCTATTTCAACCGGCATGCTGGCGATTGGCCTGCTCTTTACCGGGCCGCTGTCCGACGCCATCGGCCGTAAACAGGTGATGGTAACCGCGCTGATGCTGGCCTCGGTTTGTACGCTACTCTCGACCATGATGACCAGCTGGCACGGCATTCTGGTGATGCGCGCGCTGATTGGGCTCTCGCTCAGCGGCGTGGCGGCGGTCGGGATGACCTACCTCAGCGAGGAGATCCACCCGAGCTTTGTTGCCTTCTCTATGGGGCTATACATCAGCGGGAACTCGATTGGCGGGATGAGCGGACGTCTGCTGAGCGGGGTATTCACGGACTTCTTTAGCTGGCGTATTGCGCTGGCGGTCATCGGCTGTTTCGCACTGGCTTCTGCCCTGATGTTCTGGAAAATTCTGCCGGAATCGCGTCATTTCCGCCCGACATCGCTGCGCCCGAAAACGCTGTTTATCAACTTCCGCCTGCACTGGCGCGACAAGGGGCTGCCGCGCCTGTTCCTGACCGGCTTCCTGCTGATGGGCTCGTTCGTCACGCTGTTTAACTATATTGGCTATCGCCTGATGCTCTCGCCGTGGCATCTGAGCCAGGCTCTTGTCGGTTTACTCTCGGTTGCGTATTTGACCGGAACGTGGAGTTCACCAAAGGCCGGGGCAATGACCGCCCGCTATGGCCGCGGCCCGGTCATGCTGTTCTTCACATCGGTGATGCTGGTCGGCCTGCTGCTGACGCTGTTCTCCTCCCTGTGGCTGATTTTTGCCGGCATGCTGCTCTTCTCCGCGGGTTTCTTCGCCGCCCACTCGGTCGCCAGCAGCTGGATAGGCCCACGCGCGCGTCGCGCCAAAGGTCAGGCATCGTCTCTTTATCTGTTTAGCTATTACCTGGGGTCCAGCATCGCCGGGACGCTCGGCGGCGTGTTCTGGCATAACTACGGCTGGAACGGCGTGGGCGGGTTTATTGCGTTGATGCTGTGCGCGGCGTTGCTGGTGGGGGGAAGCCTGCATAAACGTCTGCATTAACATTGTATTGAAAAGCCGATATTGCATAAAACGAAAGGCCGAAATAAACGGCCTTTCGTTTTATGTGGATTAAATCAGCGATTATTGTAAGCGGCAACACCTGCGCCAACAATAGCCAAAACACCAACTACTGCTTTAGCCTCTTTCACATGTTGGTTATGCATTATCGCTGCTTTATTCGCATTAACCGCATTAGGATCTAATGTAATAACATTGCTGAAATGGCTCATGCAAGCATCATCAACAGTTCCATTGAATGTACCTGAAAGTACTTTATCAGTTTTATTATCAATTAGTAATGACAATGCACAGATATGAGTAGCTGTAGCACTATCATAATTACCAGTGGTGTTAGATGTTCCAACCGCCCCTCCGGAGAAACCGTTACCATATCCCTGATAAGTGGAACTACCGACCGCCACAGCATTGGTATCAGTGCTAAACAAACCAGCAGATGTTGTACCTTGATTGCTGTCCCACTGATACATTGTCTGGCTCCCATTGACGGGCATTGTTCGTGTTGGTATCCCTAAATCAGTCATTGCTTCTGCCTTACTGTGCCCAACAAGCGTAACTGTAGCATTTCTATACTGAGAAGGAACGGGTTGCATCGCGCAGCCAGCTAGTAAAGCCACTGAAATCGAGCATAAAATAAATTTAACCATTATAAAAGTTGCCTATTAGTTGACTTTGACGCTATGAAAATCGCGTCGGCATAAGAATATTCTTATGTGCATTTCCATATTTGACTCTAAGAGCTATCTTCAACTTTCAAATAATTCATACGGTCAATGCAAATAATCATGATTATTCACATTACCAATTTAAAACGTTAAGAAGCATCAACAACATTTGAGTAAGAAACATCTGTTTTAATCAGATCTGGACCTCTGTATGCTCGTTAAGAGCCTCAAACACAACGAGAACGTAGAATGAAAAATAATTATTCCTATCTATCGCTTACTAAAACCTTCCAGCGTCTCTCCCGCTTCTCGCACCTTACCTCCATCGCCAGCTGGGACATGTTCACCATGATGCCGCCCGGCGGCAGCGCCGCGCGCGGCGAGGCGCTGGCGGAGATGAGCGTCCTGCAGCACCAGATCCTGACCGATAAAAAAGTCGGCGACCTGTTAGCGGCGGCGGCAGGTGAAGATCTGAATGACGTCGAACAGGCCAACCTGCGCGAAATGACGCGCCACTACCAGCAGGCAACCCTGCTGCCGGAATCGCTGGTGGAAGCCAAATCCCTGGCGGGCAGCAGGTGCGAGCACGCCTGGCGCACGCAGCGTCCCGCCAACGACTGGCAGGGCTTTTCCGCCAACCTGAAAGAGGTGGTCAAACTCAGCCGTGAAGAGGCGCGCCTGCGGGCGGAAGCCAAAGGCTGTACGCCGTACGACGCGCTGCTGGATATTTTTGAGCCCGACATGACCAGCGCCCGTCTGGACGCTCTGTTCGGCGATATGAAATCCTGGCTGCCGGACCTGCTGGCAAACGTCGTGGAAAAGCAGGCGCAACGTTCGTTTGTTCCTCCTCAGGGCCCGTTCCCGACCGCAACACAGCGCGAACTGGGCCTGGAAGCCATGAAAATGCTCGGCTTCGATTTTAACGGCGGTCGCCTCGACGTGAGTGCGCACCCGTTCTGCGGCGGCGTACCGGAAGACGTGCGCATCACCACGCGCTACGACGAGGATGAACTGCTCAGCGCGCTGTTTGGCGTGATCCACGAAACCGGACACGCGCGCTACGAACAAAACCTGCCGCGCGCATGGGCAGGACAGCCGATTGCCCTCGCCCGCTCAACCGCGATCCACGAATCCCAGAGCCTGTTCTTTGAGATGCAGCTGGGACGCAGTGAAGCCTTCCTCAAACATCTTCTCCCTGCGGTGCACGCCCGCTTTGGCAGCCAGGCGGCGTTCAGCGAAGAGAACTTTATTGCCTGGAACCAGCGCGTGAAGCCGGGCTATATCCGCGTCGATGCGGACGAAGTGAGCTACCCGGCACACGTGGTGCTGCGCTATGAGATTGAGCGCGCGCTGATCAACGGCGAGATCGAAGTGGACGATATCCCTGCCCTGTGGGACGAGAAAATGCAGGCCTGGCTCGGGTTATCCACCAAAGACAACTACCGCAACGGCTGCATGCAGGATATCCACTGGACTGACGGCGGTTTTGGCTACTTCCCATCCTATACGCTGGGGGCCATGTATGCCGCACAGCTGTTCCACGCCGCCAAAACGGCGCTTCCGGGTCTGCAGGCCTCCATCGCTGAGGGCGATTTTTCCGCACTCTTTGAGTGGCTGCGTCAGAACATCTGGCAGCACGGCAGTCGATTCAGCACGTCGCAGTTAATCACCCAGGCGACGGGTGAAGATCTGAATATCCGTTACTTCCGCGAGCATCTGACCTCCCGTTATTTGTAATCTGTTTGGCCGGGGATGAGGGACCTCAGGTAGAGAAGCCGTATGTTCCCCCTCACCCCAGCCCGTACACCCTCATGGGAGAGGGAGCCGTCTGTGCAGGACGCCGGCAATGTACATATGGTTACACGCCGATACCAATCACTCACGGAAACCCCGAATTTACAGGGATATAGTTATTTCAACGGCCCCGCAGTGGGGTTAAATGAAAAACCAAATTCGAGGGTATGAACATGAAAAAAGTATTAGCTCTGGTTGTTGCCGCTGCTATGGGTCTGTCTTCTGCTGCGTTCGCTGCTGAAACCACTGCTGCACCGGCTGCTGCGGCACCTGCTGCAACGACCACCGCGGCGCCAGCAAAAACTGTCCATCACAAGAAACATCATAAAGCCGCTAAACCGGCTGCAGAGCAAAAAGCCCAGGCCGCTAAAAAGCACCACAAAAAAGCGACCAAACCAGCTGCAGAGCAGAAAGCCCAGGCTGCTAAAAAGCACCACAAAAAAGCGACCAAACCGGCTGTAGAGCAGAAAGCCCAGGCTGCTAAAAAGCATCACAAAAAAGCAGTAAAACACGAAGCTGCTAAACCAGCTGCACAGCCAGCTGCGTAAGAGTACAAGCTAAACCGTGCCCTTCGGGGCACGTTGGTAAACCGGCGCTGAACCGGAGCAGGTTCCGCGCCGTTTTTTTTATCCGGAGGGCGTATGCTGCGGCGCTATCGGTTTGAGCTGATTCTGATCCTGCTTATTTTATGCGCGCTCATCGCCAGCCATTTTTATCTTTCCTGAATGTAGCACGCTGATTTTACTCCCACTTTAGCGCTGTCCCGTCTATAGTATTTTCATAGGGTTCACTTTTAATAATCATAATTACCCCCACCAGAGTGAGATATGCGTAAATCTGTTGTGTTGTTACTGGGAACGTTTGGTCTTTTTTCTGGATTCTCACATGCGGATGATGGCGGTGATGACACCATTAGCGCGAAAGAGCTAAAGACGCTTTTTTTCAATCATGACGACCGTACGCGCGTCGCCGATCCCACCCAGGCGCCCTGGGATGCTATAGGTCAACTGGAAACCGCCAGCGGTAACTTATGTACTGCGACCTTGATCACCCCTCAGCTTGCCCTGACGGCAGGTCACTGTCTGTTAACGCCACCAAACGGCAAGCCGGATAAAGCGGTGGCCTTGCGGTTTGTGTCGCAAAAAGGGACCTGGCGCTATGAAATCCACGGCATTGAAGGCCGGGTCGATCCGTCTCTCGGCAAACGGCTGAAACCGGATGGTGACGGCTGGATCGTGCCACCGGCGGCCGCCTCATGGGACTTTGGCCTGATCGTTTTACGCTACCCCCCTTCCGGCATTACGCCGCTGCCATTATTTGACGGCGATAAAGACGCACTCACCGCCGCGCTGAAAGCCGCCGACCGGAAGGTGACGCAGTCCGGCTATCCTGTCGACCATCTGGATACCCTTTACACCCACACCGACTGTATTGTGACGGGCTGGGCGCAAACCAGCGTACTCTCGCACCAGTGTGATACGTTGCCGGGCGACAGTGGTTCACCGCTGATGCTGAAAACAGATAACGGCTGGCAGTTGATTGGCGTGCAGAGCTCTGCACCGGCGGCGAAAGATCGCTGGCGGGCCGATAACCGGGCCTTGTCCGTGACCGGTTTTCGCGACAAGCTGGAAGCGCTGGCGCAGCAGTAAATCAGCATCGTCTGACCTGATGTAGTGCCCTGATTGACTCAATCGGCATCGGCTGGCTGAACCAGAAACCCTGCAGTTGATCGCAGCCAGCCAGCCGCAGCAGTTTCATTTGTCTTTCGGTTTCGACCCCTTCGGCGACCACCGCCATCCCCAGCGCGTTGGCGATCCGCACCGTGCCGCTCACCAGCGCGGCCGCCTGTTCATCGTGGTCCACCAGCCCGGCCAGGGATTTATCAATCTTGATGGTGTCGAAGTTAAAACGCCGCAAATAGCCAATGCTGGAATAGCCGGTGCCAAAGTCGTCCAGCGCCACCGCGGTGCCCAGCGCTTTAAGATTGGCTATCGCCATGCGGGCACGCTCCGGGTTTTCGAGCACATAAGACTCCGTGACCTCCAGCTGCAGTCGGTTGGCAGGAAAATGGGTGGTCTCCAGCACGCTGGCCACTTTGTCTTCGAAGGCGGGATCGCGGAATTGTGCGGGAGAAATATTAACGGAAAGCGTTAAGTCACCGTACGGCTGGAGATCCTGACAGGCGCGCTGCAACACAAACTGGCCCAGTTTGTAAATCAGACCGCTCGTCTCAGCGATGGCGATGAAGGTATCCGGGCCCAGCGGCCCTTCCGGGCGACGCGGCCAGCGGACTAACGCTTCGACGCTGCTCATTTTCTGGCTGCGGGCGTCAATAATCGGCTGATACCAGACCTCAAACTCATCGCGCTCCAGACCGTTACGGATCTGATTCTCAATCGCCAGCTTGCGCTCACGGGCGCTGTTCAGCTCGGCGTCGTAGTGGGTGATACGCCCTTTCCCGCTCATTTTGGCATGGTACATGGCAATATCGGCGCGACGAAACAGCTCGGAGCTGGTGCATTCAATCAGGGTTCCGCTGGCGATCCCGATACTGGCCCCGATATGGATGGTGCGTTCCCCCAGCTGAATCGGGTTGGAGAGAGAATCCAGCACCGACACGGCAAAAGCGGTGGCCTGTGTCTCTGCCTTATCACCGCCGATTGTCATGGCAAACTCATCCCCGCCCATACGCGCCAGCATTCCCCCCGGCGGCACGCGTTCACTCAGCGTTTTCGCAATCGCCACAATGAGATCGTCACCCACGCTGTGGCCGTAGATGTCATTCACGTCTTTAAAGCCATCCAGATCGATAAACACCACGCTTTTGACGTCGATATCTCCGCGTAAGCTCACCCGATCCAGCGCCTCGATGAGCGCTCGCCGGTTCGGCAGATGGCTTAGCCAGTCCGTTCTGGCCACCAGACGCGCCTGGCTTTCTCCGCGCGCAAGCTTGTACAGCCCCACGCTGCTCACCAGAATAAAGAGCAGGATCAGGGCCGATGCCAGCACGACAATCTGGGTGATATCAGAGGATGCCGCCCGTGCGGCCTGCGCTCCCGGAAGCCGTGCCTGCCAGTTAAGATAGCCCAGCAGCTCCCCTGCCGAACTGCGCAGCGGCATACTCAGCTCGTTAATTTTATCCGGCGTAAAGTGCAGGTTATCGATCTGAAAGGTCGACCCCAGGTCGGATAAAATTCTGGCGTTCAGATGACGGGTGATTACCAGATAGCGGCGCGTTCCGTCGGTAACCTGTAATCTTCCGACCATCGGGCGAATCAGCCCAATGCCCACAAAGGCGACGCCGCTTCGCGTTTTGCTGATCCCGGCATAGATATTTTTATCGCCTGATAAGGCGCGCGCGTGCTGAGCAATCAGGGCTTTCAGCCCCTTGCCGAAAAAATCGAGATTCGTCTCCTGAAATGGCTGACTTTGAAACGATCCCCAGATGACGTTGAAATGCTCATCAAGCACGAAGGTGCCATCATAGAGGTTGTTGATTTTAAAGCCGGCGCCCCAGGTGTTATACAACCAGTTGGTATCGAGCGTGGGACGGTAGGCCTCCCGCACCGCATCGTCCCAGACGGCGTTATCCAGCACCAGCGAGGAGACGCGGTTGACCGATGTCTGAATGGCCCCCTGTACGGAAAGCGCCGCGCGGTGTTCATCAATTTCATTAGTTTTGGTGCTGATAAGATGCAGGGAAAGATAGAGGAGTGCGACGACGGAGATGATTAAGCCGATGCCCGCCATAAAGACCATGGCAAACAACGTTCTCGCGGTGGGAATATTGCGCCAGCTTAATGTGCGATACATCCGCCATCCTCTTCAGGGTTTTGCTTTTCTAAGCGTAATACAGGCAGCGAATTTCGCTGCCTGTAAAGGATGGCTTTATGAGCGTCAGGCGAGTTTTATCATAATCATACCGGCAAGCAGCAAGATGAGTCCCATCCAGCCCTTGTTATTTAAACGCTGACCGAAGAGCACCCAGCCTGCGGCCAGCGTGGCGGCGATACCAAAACCGCCCCACAGCGCATAGGCCACCGAAAGGTCAATCCCTTTTACCGCCTGGGACAGCGCGCTGAACGCGCCCAGAACCGCGGCAATCGACATCAGGCCGTAGAGCTTACGGCGAAAACCATCGGAGAATTTCAGCAGAACGTTCGCCAGAATTTCCAGCACGATGGCGAACCCCAGCCAGGCCGCATGAACCCACTCAAACTGTTGCATGGTTCTGCTCCTTCTGCACTTTAGACGGCTTACGGGTACCTGATTTAATCAGCACAATACCCGCGACCAGCGTCGTTAATCCGGCGACCTTCATTGTTGTTAATGTTTCGTCAAATATCAGAACGCTGAACAGCGTAATCAACAAAATACCGATCCCTTCCCACAGGGCATACGCGACGCCCAGCGCAATTTTTTTCACCGCAAATGAGAGGAAAATATAAGAAAGCGAAATCATCACCAGCATCAAAATAAAACCAGTATTGCCATCGCTGACGCTTGCCCACTTCATCGACAGCGTGCCGGTAATTTCAGCAATAATAGCCAGTGCTAATAAAATCCAGTAAAACATCTTTTTCTCCTGCTTGAGAATATAATCCATCGTGGCCCGCTGCGTGCAGCAAACCCAAAAATACGAATTGAAATCAGTCAGCTAAGCGCTTAGCGCCAGCTCAGGCAGAAGAAATGACTAGAGTGCGGTGCGCCAGTGTTGCTCACCAGAAAGCAGGCAGAAAGAGGTGGAGTATACAGCAGTATTGTTTGAAGAGTACGTCCTGAACATATTGTCCATAAAATTACAATTATCCGCGTTGTTGCTTCTCGTCTTTGCGGATGAAAATTGTCCTCGGTAGTTAAACACACCGAATTTGTACCATAAGCCAGGATTTTACTCAAAGTCTTTGCAATTCTTTACCCACCCCGTTTGATTTTGGTTAGTTTATTGCAACGCCTTTCGCCTTTATTATAAAAATAACGAAAATTGCGGAGTCACCATGGCTAAACCCATCATTACCCTGAACGGGTTAAAAATTGTCATCATGCTGGGCATGCTGGTGATCATATTGACAGGCGTGCGCTTTGCCGCCGACATTATTGTGCCCTTTATTCTGGCCCTGTTTATTGCGGTGATCCTCAACCCGCTGGTGCAGCGCATGACGCGGCTGCGCATCCCGCGCGTGCTGGCCATCACGCTGCTTATCAGCATCATTATTGTGGCGATGGTGCTGCTGGTCGCTTATCTGGGCACCTCGCTCAATGAACTGGCGCGAACGCTGCCGAAATATCGCTCTTCGCTGGCGATCCCCCTGCTGCAGCTGGAGCCCTGGCTGCAGCGCGCGGGGATCGAAGTCTCGGTTGAGGAACTCCTGAAATATATCGACCCCAATGCGGCGATGACGATCGTCACCAGCCTGCTGACGCAGCTTTCCAACGCCATGACCTCCATTTTCCTGCTGTTCTTAACGGTGGTGTTCATGCTGCTGGAGGTGCCCCAGCTGCCGGCAAAGCTGCAGCAGATCATGGTCCGTCCGGTTGAAGGAATGGGGGCGATTCAACGCGCGCTGGACAGCGTCTCCCGCTATCTGGTGCTGAAAACGGCCATTAGCCTGGTGACGGGCGTTGTCGTCTGGGTGATGCTTCTGGCGCTGGACGTCCGCTTTGCGTTCGTCTGGGGGTTACTGGCGTTTGCGCTTAACTACATTCCCAACATCGGCTCCGTGCTGGCGGCGATCCCCCCTATCCTTCAGGTGCTGGTTTTCAGCGGGCTTTATGACGCGCTGATCCTGCTGGCCGGATACCTGGTCATCAATCTGGTGTTCGGTAACATACTGGAACCGCGCATGATGGGCCGGGGCCTGGGGCTGTCCACGCTGGTGGTCTTTTTGTCCCTGATATTCTGGGGCTGGCTGCTCGGGCCCGTCGGGATGCTGCTCTCCGTTCCACTCACCATCATCGTCAAGATTGGTCTGGAGCAGACGGCGGGCGGGCAAAGTATCGCCGTGCTGCTGAGCGATATGAGTCATAAATAGCCGTCATTCCGCCATCGACAGGAGGGGCTTGCGGGTCCTTCCACCTTCACGATAAGCGCTTAGCGCCCTTCGCCACTCCGCCAGCGGGTACACCGTAACGTCGCTGTACTCACTGCCGGGCAACCTCAGCCAGATGCGCTCGAACTCTGCGCGCCACGCCTCAACGCTGAGCGCATCCAGACCGTTTCGGATATGGAACCACGCCACGCGCGGCGCAGGCCGCCGCTGTGTGAAGGCTTGCCCGGACAGCAGCCCGTAGCAAACAAACATGCCCGGCTCGGGCATCACGCTGAGGATCGCTTCCGCAAGCGGCCCGCCGGTGGCATCGTAGACGATATCGCTGCGTGCGGCGACGGCGCCGATTCTGTGCGCGTCATGCTGCGCGACAGGCGTGATCCCCATCGCCTCCAGCCGTTCAGCATGCACGGCGGAACGGTGAATGCCGTACACCGCTTCCGCCCCCGCCTGACGCGCCCACTGCCCCAGCAGGATGGCGCAATCGGATCCCGCAGCCGTGAGCAAGACCTGCTTTCCGCGCGGCGGGTAGCGGGTCAGCATCATCTGCGCCGCCAGCGGGTTGATGTAGGCCCGCGCGGCCAGGCGCGAGTCGACAGCGTCCGGAACGGGTATCGCATACTCTGCCGGGCAGTCCACATAGCGCTGCCAGGTGCCCTGACCGCGCAGCGGCAGGACGCGCTTACCCACCAGATGCTTAAACGAGGCGGGCGCCCCGGTGACAACCCCGACACCTTCATACCCCGCGACCGCCGGTAAGGGTGTTCTGTGGCGATAGGCGCCGGTGATGGGGATAAGATCGGACGCGTTGACCGGAGAAAACAGCATCCGCACGCGGAGCTGTCCGGGCGCAAGCGCGCCCAGCGGCGCGTTTTCAGGTTGCAGAACAGAGTCTGGCTCGCCAAACCGGCGATACCAGAGGGCCAGGTTTTCCATTACGATCTCAAGGCTGATAGCGGAACTACTCGCGCCAGCCCATTGCCGGTGCGACATGTTTGAGAATAGACTCAATCACGTGCGCATTATAATCCACCCCCAGCTGGTTCGGTACGGTCAGTAAGAGCGTATCCGCCTCGGCAATCGCCTCGTCCTTTTTCAGCTGTTCTACCAGCTTGTCCGGCTCCGCGGCATAGCTGCGCCCGAAGATGGCGCGCGTTTTCTCATCAAGATAACCCACGCTATCGCTGTCGTTGCGGCTGGCACCGAAATACATCCGGTCGCGGTCGTCCATCAGCGCAAAAATACTGCGGCTGACCGACACCCGCGGCTCGCGCGTGTGCCCTGCCTCTTTCCAGGCCTGACGGTACGCGCGGATCTGTTTTGCCTGCTGAATATGGAACGGCTCACCGGTTTCATCGTCCTTCAGGGTTGAGCTTTGCAGGTTCATTCCCAGCTTTGCGGCCCATACGGCCGTCGCATTTGAACCGGCGCCCCACCAGATACGCTCGCGCAGCCCTTCAGAATACGGCTCCAGGCGCAGCAGCCCCGGAGGATTCGGGAACATTGGCTGCGGGTTCGGTTTTGCAAACCCTTCCCCGCGCAGCACATCAAGCAGCACCTCGGTATGACGACGCGCCATATCCGACTCGTTTTCCCCTTCCTGCGGGACATAGCCGAAATGCCGCCAGCCATCAATAACCTGCTCCGGTGAGCCCCGGCTGATGCCCAGCTGCAGGCGACCGCCGGAAATCAGATCCGCCGCGCCCGCATCTTCGGCCATGTACATCGGATTTTCATAGCGCATGTCGATTACGCCGGTGCCAATTTCGATGGTTTTTGTTTTTGCCCCTATAGCGGCCAGCAGAGGGAACGGCGAGCTAAGCTGTCGGGCGAAGTGGTGCACGCGGAAATACGCGCCGTCTGCCCCCAGCTCTTCAGCCGCCACGGCTAAATCGATGGACTGCAGCAGCGTATCGGCCGCCGAGCGCGTGCCGGACTGCGGTGAAGGCGTCCAGTGACCAAAGGATAAAAATCCGATCTTTTTCATAACCCTGTGTCCTGATAATACGTTGCGTTCTGTCCACTTTACGCATTACCCGGTAAGAATAAATGCCGTTTATTTAACGGAATGGTTCAAATAAATTGACATAACTGACGGGTTCGTCACGACGCAACGTTATGGGATATACTCTTCCCCACTCTTTTCATGGCAGGTAAAACCGGCAATGGCTTTGATCCCCAAAAACTACGCGCGGCTGGAAAGCGGCTATCGCGAAAAAGCATTAAAAATTTATCCCTGGGTGTGTGGACGCTGCTCGCGCGAGTTTGTCTATTCCAATCTGCGTGAACTCACGGTTCACCATATCGATCACGACCATACCAACAACCCGGAAGATGGCAGCAACTGGGAGCTGTTGTGCCTGTTTTGCCACGATCATGAGCATTCGAAATACACCGAAGCGGATCAGTACGGCACCACCGTGGTGGCCGGGGAAGACGCGCAAAAAGACGTGGGCGTCGCCACGTTTAACCCGTTTGCCGATTTAAAGGCGATGATGGATAAGAAGAAGTAATCCTCTCGCCCCCTCGCTCACATCATGATCCGCGAATTTAGAATGTCCAGGTGATTGCGGCGGTTGCAGACCCCTCATTGCGCCGCATCACAATCGGGCTATCATTGGCATGGTCGCCAAGCCAGGTATAGTCCGCGCTGAGGACAGTTCCCCAGTGAGCATCGAACTGATGGCTCCAGGTCAGGCTGGTGTCGACGCCGTAAAATCCACCCGGCGCAGCATAGCGGCGATAGCCGGTGCGGCGGCTCTGCTGCTCGCTGACCCCATACCAGGTATTCAGATAACGGCTGTCGCCAAACAGGGCCGCAGACTGAAAGGCTATCGTGTCCCGGTTATTTTGTACCGGGATCAGCGTAACGGAGGCCTGATAGCTTGTCCCCTGACTGTCGGTTAACGGCAGCGTCGCTTTGCCTTCCATGCTCAGCCATGGCGCAGCCTGCCAGCCCACGGCAAGGCCGGTATTCAGGGTGGCATCAATATCCCCCATCCCTTTCAGGTTGTTTGCCCCCTCGCGCCAGCCAGAATTTTTATCTGCCCTTCCGGGGTCGTAGCCCAGCGTGTGTTCGAAATACCAGCCGCTGTCGTTTTGCAGGTCATATCCCGCCCCTTTTTGTGCATCAACAAAGAAAGCACCTTTGCGTCCCTGCAGCACAGGAACCACCTGCCACACCTGCTTGTCTGAGCCTGAGTAACGCGGGGCATATTGCCCTCCCAGCCCGACGGTTAAGGAATCGGACGCGGTGTCATCATCCGCCTGCGCGGCGGATGCCACGACCATCAGAAGCGGGACGGACATATACAGGACTTTTTTTATCGCTATCATACTGCTCTCCTTACAGACGCTGGCGTCTCCTGAGACAGGAACAGCCACACAATGTTGGCGCAGTATGATTTGGCTGAATCAATGAATCGTCGGGATAGTGTTAAGAAATGGTCAAGGTGAACGGATGTTATCCAGAAGAGTGCTGATTATTGAAGATGACGCCGACGCGGCTGGCGTGCTCGAAGCCTATTTACGGCGTGAAAATTACGACGTGACCATTACCGGAGACGGTCTTTCCGGGCTGGATATGGCGCAGCGGTGGAAGCCCGACCTCATCCTGCTGGACGTGATGCTGCCGGGACTTAACGGCACCGAGGTGCTGGCGGGCCTGCGTCGTAAAAGCGATGTGCCGGTGATCATGGTCACGGCCATGGGGGATACTCCCGATCGCATTGGCGCCCTGCGCTACGGTGCCGATGATTACGTGGTGAAGCCTTATCATCCGGGCGAAGTGGTGGCGCGGGTGCAGGCGGTGCTGCGGCGCAGCAGTAAAAAAGAGACCGAGGAAAAGATCCTTCGCTGGCAAACGCTGGCGGTGGATGTCGCCGCCATTGTGGCGTGCGTGGACAACGGCGACGACGCACCTGTGATGCTCGATCTTACGCCAACGGAATTCTCGCTTCTGGCAACGCTGCTGCGCTCGCCTGCGCACCCGTTTTCCCGCCAGTATTTACTGGAACACTGTTTGCCGGAAAGCGAGGCGCTGGAGCGCGTTGTCGACACCCATATTTATAACCTGCGTAAAAAACTTGAGGCCGTGGGTATTTCCGGCGTGCTGATCAACGTGCGCGGCGTGGGTTACAGGTTCAGACAGCCATGATAAAAAACCGGCACGCCTCTCTGTGGCGCTGGATTTGCGCGCGCATCCTGGCGCTGGCTATCGGCAGCGTGATCGTCATTGCCACCTGCATGTGGCTGCGCTATGCGGTACAGAACTACTGGATCATGGGCAGGATGCCGCCGGCAGTCCGGCAGGAGTTTCTGACGCTCAGCCAGAACCCGCAGGCCAATCCGGCCCGCTTCCACACGATTGTGGATACCTGGTGGGGCCTGAGCTATTCCACGCCGTCCATCGCCTCAGCGGACTGGGTCACGGTGGCCCTGCTGGTGCTGGTGATGATCCCGTTTATTGTGGTGATGGGGCTCAAACACGCCCGCCCGCTGGCGCTGCAGTTCAGCCGCCTTCGCGATGCGGCAAAGGATGTCGCCGAAGGGCAGTTTGGCCGTCAGGCAGAGCTGATCAAGGATGCACCGGCAGAAATGGTCAGCTTTGCGGCGGACTTTAACTCCATGACGGGGCAACTGGCCCGCTATGAGAAAGAGCTCCGCGCCTCGCACGTCGCGATGGCGCACGAGCTGCGCTCGCCCCTGACGGCCGCCATCGGGCGTCTGCAGGGCATGTTAGACGGCGTGTTTGATGCCAGCCCGGCGCAGCTGGGCATGGTGATGAAACAGCTCCAGCACCTCAACCGCCTCACCGACGAGCTCCACCTTCTCTCTTTGGCAGACGCGGGTAACCTTGTGCTGGAGGATCAGCCGTTCTGTCTGGATGAGCTGATTCAGGAGCGGGCTGCCTGGATCATGCCCCAGGCGGATGCGCATCATTTCAGGATAACGCTGCGTAACCCGCACACCAGCCCCTTCCGGGGCGATGCGTTCCGTATGGGGCAGGTCGTTACCATCCTCATGGAAAATGCGCTACGTTACGGACGCGAAGGCGGCCACCTTGAGGTGGCGCTGCATTACGCCAGCGGGCATTACATCCTCGAATTCACCGATGACGGGCCGGGCGTGTCGCCCCAGTTCTTACCGGAAATGTTTAAGCGTTTTAGCCGCGAGGAGCAGTCCCGCGCGCGGCATTCCGGCGGCAGCGGCCTCGGTTTGTCCATCGCCCGGGCGATTTGCGAGGCGCATGGGGGTGAGATTAGCGCGTCATTACCGGAAACCGGCGGCCTTGCGGTGCGCATTTTGTTGCCCTGGCAGCCGTCCGATAATGAAAATCTCCCCTCTTGATAAAGCCTTGACAGAACATCGAATCTTTCTCGACGTAGCGCGTATTTAATAACGCCATTCCCTTTATGGAGCGGCGTTATGTCAGACGAATTTTTTCTCTCCCTCCGCCACTGCCTGCATCATTTGTACGGCGTGGCGCGCACCCTTTCCTGGCTGCATTTTCTTCCCCTGGCCCTGCTTGCGCTGGCGATTTTTCCGCTGACCGGCTGCGGTGATAAACATGAAAACAAACCTGATCCAGTGCGTAAGGTACGCTACGTCGTCGTTGGCTCCGCCCAATCCCTTCCCGCGCTGGAAAGAACCGGTGAGATCCATGCCCACGATGAAACGACCCTGAGCTTTCGCACCGGAGGCCGGATACTGACGCGTAGCGTTGATATTGGCGACCGGGTCACTGCCGGACAGCTGCTGGCCACGCTTGATAATACGACCGGGCAAAACCAGCTCGACAGCGCCGCGGCCGACTATGAAGGCGCCAAAGCCTCAGCCCAGGTCGCCGCGCTTAACGTCAGTCGCATGCAAAAGCTTATGCCAACGGGCGCGATAGCCCGCACGCAGCTCGACAGCGCCCGGGCTGACTGGCTTGTCGCCCGCGCGCGCTTAAAAAGCAGCGAGGCCGCATGGCGAAATGCCCGCGAAAGCCTCGGCTGGACGCGCCTGATCGCGCCGCAAGCGGGCGTCATCACGGCCGTGAGCGCCTCTGCGGGACAGGTTGTCAGCGACGGCCAGTCCGTGCTGACGCTGGCGACCGGGGAAGCCCGCGACGTGGCGTTTGATATTGCCGCGCCCGATGCGATCCCGCCTCTGGATAAGGCGGTTTTGCAGGTTTCCCTGCTCGGCGACCCGTCGGTGCAGGCGTCTGCCCTGCTGCGGGATATCACCCCGCAGGCCGATCCTCAGACCCGCACGTGGCGCGTCAGAGCCACCCTGCAAAACCCGCCGGAGGCCATGGCGCTGGGCGCCAGCGTCACCGTGACGTTGCCCTCCGCCGCCCCGCACGGGTACGCGCTTCCCGCGTCGGCGCTGACCCGAGCCAGCGACAAACCGGCGGTTTTTGTGATTACCCCGCAGTCGCGGGCGCAGCTGCGCGTGGTGGTGCCCGTCGGCTATACGGCCACCTCCGTCATGATTGCCTCCGGCCTTGAGCCCGGCGACAGGGTGATTACGGCGGGCGTGAGCACATTACGACCCGGCGAGCCGGTGATGGCCGGAGAGGTTCAGCCATGAACACAGGATCGGAAGCCCAATTTAACCTCTCCGCCTGGGCGCTGAAGAACCAGCAGATGGTCAGCTTTTTCATGCTGCTGGTGATTGCGATGGGCGTGTTCTGCTATGAGAAGCTGCCGCGTAACGAAGATCCGGCATTCACCATTAAAACGGCCGTCGTCTCCGCACAGTGGCCGGGAGCCTCCGTGACGGATACCACCCGCCTGCTGACCGATACGCTTGAAAAAAAGCTGCAGGAAACGCCCTGGCTGGACTATCTCGAAAGTGAAACCCGTGCCGGACGCACCGTTATCCACGTCAACCTCCGTGACGATACGCCCCCGCAAAGCGTGCCCGATATCTGGTATCAGGTTCGCAAAAAAATGCAGGACATCGCGCCGTCCCTGCCCGAAGGGGTGCAGGGTCCTGCCGTGGATGACGAGTTTGACGACACGTTCGGCACAATTTACGCCTTTATTCCCGAAGGCTTCACGCTGCGGGAGGTGCGGGATAGCGCAGAGACAATACGGCGCGAGCTCATGTCCCTGCCGGATATGGGCAAAACCACCCTGCTGGGCGAACAGCAGGAGCAGTGGGTTCTCGCCTTTTCTCCGGCGCACCTGGCCGGTATGGGGCTGGATATTCAGGACGTTGCCGACGCCCTCCGGGCGCAAAACGCCGTTGTCCCGGCAGGAACGATGCGTACCGGGCAGGAGAACATGGCGATAAAGGTCAGCGGGGCGCTCACCACTGAAGAGAGTTTGCGCGCCGTCACGCTGCACGTTAACAATCGCTATATTCCGCTGACCGACATTGCCACCGTCACCCGGGAAATCGCCGAGCCACCGGCCCCAGCCTACCGGGTGAACGGCAAACCGGCTATCGGGCTGGCGGTGTCGATGGCGCCGACAGGCAACATGCTGCGTTTCGGTGCTGCGCTGAACGCAAAAATGGCGGCCCTCAGCGCCGGGCTGCCGCACGGTATTGAGATGGTGAAAGTCGCCGATCAGTCAGCGGTGGTGAGTGAAGCGGTAAGCGGGTTTATCCGGGTACTTATCGAAGCCGTTGTTATCGTGCTGGCGGTTTCATTTGTCTCGCTGGGTTTGCGGGCCGGACTGGTGGTGGCGACGGCCATTCCGCTGGTGCTTGCCATGACGTTTGTCGGCATGATGCTCGCCGGTATTGGCCTTCAGCGTATCTCGCTCGGGGCGCTGATCATTGCCCTGGGCCTGCTGGTGGATGACGCCATGATCGCCGTCGAAACGATGGTCTCCCGACTGGAAGCGGGGGATTCCCGCCGACTCGCGGCCACCTATGCATTCAAAACGACGGCCTTCCCGATGCTCACCGGTACTCTGGTCATGATTGCCGGTTTTATTCCCGTTGGTTTTGCGGCCTCCAGCGCCGGTGAATACTGCTTCTCCCTGTTTGCGGTGGTGCTCATCGCCCTGCTCTGCTCCTGGGCCGTCGCGATCCTGTTTTCGCCGCTAACGGGCACGTGGCTGCTGCCGGAAAAAGTCAGACATCACGCGGCAGGACCGGGACGGATCGCGCGCGGGTATGGACGGCTTTTACGCCTGGCGCTCCGCCACCGGCTCGCTACCGTACTGATTGCGCTTGCCGCGCTGGGGCTGTCAGCGTACGGCACGACGTTTATGCAGGGCGAGTTTTTCCCCGCCTCGGACCGGCCCGAGTTGCTGGTCAGCCTGACGCTTCCGGCCAACGCGTCGCAGCCGGAAACGCTCAGAGAGGTGGAAAAGCTGGAAAAAGCGCTGGCCGACAACAGCAATATCGATCGCTTTTCGACGTACGTTGGCTCAGGCGCCGTCCGTTTTTACCTGCCGATGGACGTGCTGCTGGAAAATGAAAATATCGCCCAGATGGTTGTGGTCGCGAAGGATCTTGCGGCGCGGGATCGTCTGCACGCACAGCTCAACACGATCCTGGCGACGCAATTTAGCGACATCATCACCCGCGTGTCGCCCCTTGAGCTGGGGCCTCCCGTCGGCTGGCCCATCAAATACCGGGTGAGCGGGCCGGATTATCTGCAGGTCCGGGCGCTTGCGAACCGTCTCACGGACGCGATTGGCCGCTCCCCGTTCTCACGCGACGTTAACCAGACGGCCGGAGAGCCGGAGAGGGTCATCACCCTTAAGGTGAATCAGACGGCGGCCAGAGCGGCGGGAATATCGTCAGAAAGCCTCGCCCGCACGCTGAATACCGTCTGGTCCGGCAGCGTTGTCACGTCCATCAGAGATAATGACCGCCTTGTCGACGTGGTGCTCAGGGCCGAGGACAGCGCGCGCCAGAGCACCGCCACCCTCTCCTCACTCACGATTCAGGGGAATGACGGTAAAAAAATTCCGCTCAGCGCCGTCGCAACGCCGGTCTGGGGCGTGGACGATCCGGTCATCTGGCGCCGCCAGCGCGTGCCCTTTATCACGGTACAAACCGACCTCGCCCCGGGGCTGAGGGCTGAAGCGGTATCCGCCGCGCTGCGTCCGGCGGTGGATAAACTGCGCGCGAGCCTGCCCGCAGGTTACAGCATTGAAGAAGGCGGCGCGGTTGCCGAATCGGATAAGGGGAACAGCTCCGTCTTTACCGTTCTTCCGGTCACGCTGGTCATCATGCTGTTGCTGCTGATGCTTCAGCTGCGGCGGTATTCCCGTATGCTGCTGGCGCTCCTGATGGCCCCGTTTGGTTTACCGGGGATCGTGCTGGCTATGCTGCCTGGCGGCACGCCGATGGGGTTTGTCGCGCTGCTGGGCGTCATCGCCCTGGCAGGGATGATCGTGCGTAACGCGGTAATATTGATTAGCGAGGTTGACAGCAATCTTGCTCAGGGGATGGCAAATGATGCCGCGATTATGGCGGCCGCGGAGCACCGGGCCAGACCCATCTGTCTGACCGCCTGCGCCGCCATTTTGGGCATGATCCCCATCTCTCACCAGGTTTTCTGGGGCCCAATGGCCTATGCCATCATCGGTGGGCTGCTGGCTGCGACGCTGGTGACGCTGACCGTGTTACCCGCGTCGTTTAGCCTGCTGTTACAGTGGGGGGCTCAGCGCAAAGCCGCAGCCGACGGGCCGGGCTGAGTCCCCATCTTTCTCCGATTACGCGGCGGTCAGCGCAAAACGGTCTTTCAGGACATGGCGGATGTCCTCCTCCGCCAGCTGCCGCGTTTCAGTGCCGTTCGCCGTGATGGTTTTCAGCATATCGCCCAGCAAAATCTGGCGTCCTTCCGGGCTGTGCTGCACCACCACCCGCTTCTGCACAAAAATAGCATCAGGATGCGTGGAGTTCAGGTAGTTGGCCGGAACGAAATCAATCCACTCCTGGGGCGTGAGATCGAAGCCGTATTGTCGGGCCCATTCGCCTTCCACCTTCGCCTCAAGCAAATACTCGCCCTCCGCGCTGCGGCTCAGGCGAAACGTGTCGAAATCCTGGGTGATTTCCACGTCAAGCGTGTCCAGCGCCATTGGCGCGCGGATGCCGTAGCTGCCGAACCCGAGATCGCAAAGCCACTGGCGGCTCTCCACCTCGGCGATGAGCGCCATATGGGTTTTCGGCCGCCGCGCGGGGTAGAACATCGGGCGCGCCGCCACGAAACGGTAAGGAATGCCGAGTGCTTTCAGCGCCATGGCAAAAAGCCCGTTCACCTCATAGCAGTAGCCACCGCGCCCTTTCTTTAACACCTTCTCGGCAATGTCGTCTGGTGCCAGCGAGACAATTTTCCCCGCCTGCACGTCCAGATTTTCAAAGGGAACGGAAAAGAGCTGATGACGCATCAGCGCATGCAGGGTGGTCGTATCGGCCGCCGCCGGCCCGGTGTAGTTTATGCGTTTGAAATACGAGGAAATGTCGAAATTATCGCTGTGCATAATGCCTCCTTGTCCTGAACATGCCGGACACTATAGATGGCGCACATCATTGGCTGTATAGTCAGTTTTATCGAAAATTAGCCTGAACAGATACCCATGTCTGCCCCCTCCCCACACTATCGCCGGATTGCTGAGCGTCTGCGCCTCACGCTCTCTTCAGGCGCATTGCGAGTCGGTGACCGGATGATCTCCGCGCGTAAACTGGCCGAACGCGAGCACGTGAGCCTTCCGACGGCGCTGGAGGCCCTTCGCTGCCTTGAGGCTGAAGGGCTGATCGTTGCGCGACCGCGTTCAGGTTATTACATCCACCAGATCAGCCTCCCTCCGCGCGCGGAGCCCGCGCGTTCCACGCCGGGCCCGGTGCCCGTGACTATGTCCGCCGTGGCCCGGTCGCTGTTCAGCAGTGCAGAAGCCCGGCTGATCCCGCTGGGCGCCGCCCTGCCCGATCCCGCGTGGCTGCCCGGGGAGGCGCTACAGCGGGCGTTACACTCCGCGGGTCGTCGTCTGGACGCGCATGGGCAGAGCTACAGCCTGCCGCCGGGAAGGCGTGATTTACGAAGCAAGATTGCGGCGCGTGCTGCGCAGTGGGGAGCTCGTTTCGGCGCGGACGATCTGATTATTACCGCGGGCGCGACGCAGGCGCTGCGCCTGGCCCTGCGGGCCGTGTGTCAGCCAGGTGATGTGGTGGCGGTGGAGCAGCCCGCCTACTTCGGCACGCTCCTGCTGCTGGAGGATTTAGGCCTGAAGGCCTTAGAAATCCCCACCGATCCTGCTGAAGGTCTGTTACTGGAACCGCTGGCTGACGCCATCCGCTGCCACCGTCCCGCGGCCGTCCTGGCCTCGCCCACCGTGCAAAACCCATTGGGTGCCAGCATGCCCGTCGCGCGCAAGCAGGAACTGGTTGCTCTGCTTGAAGAAGCCGGTATTCCTCTGATTGAAGACGACGTTTACGGTGACCTGGTCGGTGACGGGCAACGTCCTCCGGCCTGCAAAGCCTTCGACCAGAACGGGAATGTGATTTACTGCAGCTCCCTGTCTAAAACGCTTGCACCGGGGTGGCGAATCGGCTGGATTGCCGCCGGACGCTATTACCCGCAGGTCTTGCAGGCCCGCATGGCCGGAGACTGGGCCGGCGCGCCGCTGCTGGAAGCCGCGACGAGCGAGATGCTGGCAAACGGCGACTACGACCGTCACCTGCGGCGGCTAAAGCGGCGGATCGCAGAGGGAATCGCCGCCGTCGTGGTGCGGGTCAAGGCCAGTTTCCCCCCCGGTACCCGCGTAAACGTCCCCGAAGCTGGCTTTCTGCTGTGGGTAGAACTTCCTCCGCAGGTCAACGCGCTGGAGGTGCATCGCCGCGCGCTGGCGCGGGGTATTGGCGTCAGCCCCGGCCCCCTGTTTTCCCCTGGCGCAGAACTCACGCACTTTCTGCGGCTAAACTGTGCAAACGAACCGACGCCCCGCCTGCTCACTGCCGTGGAGCAGATTGGTGCGCTATGCCATGAGCTGGCCGCTTTCACACCAGACTCTCCAGCCACTCGGTAAATACCCGCACTTTGCGGGAGAGATGACGGTGTGGGTAGAGCAGTGACAGTTTGCGGTCCGGCGAACGATATTCAGGCAGGACCTCAACCAGCAGGTCGCGGTCAATGTAAGGCTGGAGAAAGAGATTCATTCCCTGCATTACCCCCAGCCCGGCCAGGCCTGCCGCGATGTAGGCCTCGGAGTTATCCACCACGAGCTTACCGGGTAGCGCGATCTCCGCAACGCCCTCTGGCGTGGTAAACGTCCACGGCTGAACGTGCCTGCTGCTGTTGTTAATCCAGTTAATCGCCTGATGCTTGCGTAAATCCTCCAGCGTTTCTGGCGTACCGTGTTCAGCCAGCCAGGCCGGGCTGGCGCAGGTCGTGATTTTAATGTTCCCGATTTTACGCGCGATATAGTCGCCGTCGTCCAGCTCGCCCACCCGCAGCACGCAGTCCAGACCGTCCCGCAGCATATCCCGACGGCGGTCAGAACTGCTCAGGATGATGTCGATATCAGGATGCTGACGATAAAAATCAGGCAGGTTGGGTATCACCCGCAGCGCCGCAAAAGAGATGGGCATATCCACACGCAGCTGGCCGTGTATCGGTCGATCGGCGCCAAACGACTCCAGTAATTCGTCCGCCTGCGCCAGCAGGGGTTTACTGCGGCGATAAAAGGCTTCCCCATCCGGCGTCAGGCTAATCCGACGCGTGGTGCGCTGCAGGAGCCGCGTGCCGCTGTGTTGTTCCAGAAGCTGCAGCGCTTTGGTCACTGCCGGGCGATGGACCTGCAGATTTTCCGCCGCCTGGGTAAGGCTCCCCGAGTCGACAATTTCAATAAAAATCCGGATAGATTCAAAGAGGTTTATTTGCATAAGGGGTATTTTTTGCCGCGCGCAGAATAAAATGATTGTTATTAATTTTATAACAGTGATGAATTTTTCTGGCTATTTTTCCTAACAATCTTCCTCTCTACACTCTCCCTCATTCAAACGTAAGGGAGAGTCTGCTATGAAAAATAACCGTATCTGTCAGATCCTGGGTATCGAAAAGCCCGTTATTCAGGGACCGTTATCCTGGCTTACTGATGCCCGTTTAGTGGCCGCGGTCAGCAATGCCGGAGGACTCGGCGTGCTGGGCCCCAACGCCGGTTTAACCGCCGATACCGCGGTCTCCACGCCGGAAGCAACCGCCGAAAAAATGCGGGAAGAAATTCGGAAAACCAAACGGCTGACCGAAAAACCCTTCGGCGTGAACCTGATCCCCACCGCCGTTAATGACGTCTGGACCGGGCCAATTCTTAAGGTGGTAAAAGAGGAAGGCGTCAGGGCCGTGGTGTATACGGGCTATGGGGAAGGCAGCATTATTCCCGCGCTGTTCAATGAGTTAAAAGAGGCGGGCATTGCCATTATCTACCGCGACATCAATCCCACGCCGGAAAATACCCTTCTGGCTGAAGAAATGGGGGCAGACATCATCGTCGCCACCGGTTTTGATGAGGGTGGGACGTTACCCGCGACGGCGCTGGGTACCTTTTCCATCGTGCCGCTGATTGCCGATGCCGTGAAGCACGTCCCGGTGATGGCGGCGGGCGGTATAACCGATAATCGCACCGCCAGAGCGGCGCATGCGTTAGGGGCGGAAGGCGTGTTTGCCGGCTCGGTGTTTATCAGTACCGAAGAAAGCCGCGTGCCGCAGGGGGTCAAAGAGAAAATTGTTGCCGCCAACGGCCTGGACCTGCTGCTTTTCCGCACTGTCCCCCACTACTATCGTTCTCTCCCCGGCAAGCTGGCGGAAAAACTGGCGGCGATGGATAAAGCTGGCGCAAGCAACGAAGCGCTGGGCAAGGCGATGGGCGGATTACGGGGCCTGCGCCTGGGCATGCTGGAAGGTAACACCGATGAAGGCTATATCGCGCTCGGCACGGGGATTGGGAATATCCGCAGCGTGAAAAGCGTGGCCGAGGTTGTCGATGCGTTAACGGTTGAGTAAGCCCTTAACCCTGATGCTATGGGCGCTGCACAGGAGCAGCGTCCGCAAACCGTCTGCGGTTCTTTTTCACACATTGAGGATTGCGCGTTCTTTAATGACAGCGTCAGGATTGGCACGTTTTACCGCTACCAGAAAAGCCGTGAAGTTATGATTCCAGAGGGTAAGATTGTTATAAAACTGCACCTGCTTTTCATTAACACCATCACGGTAAATAACAATCCAGACCCGTCTGCTGTTTATCTCGGTATTCCCCGGCCCGATTTTAATGATGTTAGCCAGCGCAATTTTACGGGTGGCGTTGTTTTTAACTTCATATAAAAACTGGTCATCATAAAACCAGGTTTTACCTCCATTCCCGCCAAATATTGAGGGACTGGCAGAGATCTTTTTCATCCCGTTACGGTCTGAAATGATACGTTTTGCCTGGCGAATGCGTCTGACCAAAAAGCTTAACAGAATGAGAAGCGCAATGAGGGGCAGAGCGACTGATATCATTTTTAGACTTTCGTGCATATCCCTGCCCCACAATACATTCATTTTAACGCGTGAGTATAACGCGCCGATCGTTGATGACAACAACCCTTACGGTCAGGGAATAATCCGCGCGGCTCTCAACTGCGCAAACAGGTGGAAAAACATCTCATCCGTCGCCTGCATTTGCGTAAAGCCCGCCCTGCGCAGCTTGCTCCCGTCACCAAACATGTCGTAATTCCAGCTAAAGACAAAATCGGCAAACCGCCCGTCGCTCAGCTGCAGAATATCCGCTTCCACCAGCCGCTCTCCGGCAAGCTCGCGCCATACGCCGCGATAGTCCGTAAACAGCTGATGAAATGACAGCCTCACCGGCGGTGCAGAGTCCAGGTCAAACCAGCGTGCGATGCGCGGCCAGAGCTCGCTCCAGCGCCAGATATCGCCATTATTCACGTTGAACGCCTGATTCTGTGCCGCAGGTGACGCGGCGGCCCACAGCGTTGCCTCGGCCAGCAGCCCGGCGTCGGTATGGTCAACGATACTGTGCCAGGTCTGTTCCGAACCGGGAAAACGCAACGGTAAACCCAGCGCCTTGCACAGGGAGGCGTACAGGGCAATGCTCAGCGCAAGGTTCATGGCATTGCCCGGTACCGCACTCCCTACCACGCCCGGCCTGATGGCATTCCAGTGCCAGCGCTTTCCCCGCTGAAACTGGCTGAGCCACGCAAGCTGCGCGGCGTTAAATTCGGCACCCGGTACGACGGGATCGCTTTCGCGCGCCGGGGTTTTAAACGGCCCCAGATGCGCGCCGTAGACCTTGTACCCCTGCATCAGGCTTACCGTCTGCAAAGGTGCCGTTTTTTCGAGGATGCTGACCAGATTACGCAGCATGGTGACGTTCGGCTCAACCATGTCTTCCCAGTTCGCCGCGTTCGCCCAGGCGCTGTAAAAGAGATGGGTGGCACCGTCCAGGGAGCGCAGCGCCCGGGCGCTGTCCTTTTCATCCAGTAAATCGATCTTGACCATCGGAATGCCGTCAGGATGCGACCCGGCATGGCGGCTAAGGCCGATCACCTGCCACTGATGGTGCAGGAGCGTGTTGACCATCTGTCTGCCGACAATGCCGCTGGCGCCCGCGACCAGAGCGACGTTGTGTTGCTGCCTATTATTCATGGTATTTCTCCGGAAAGGGTGACAGACGCAGTGTGATATATTATTTTTTCTGGAGATATCCCATGAAACCGATGGCACTTATAAGCAAAATCATTAAATGAATAATAAGCTCAATGCCATTTCTACCTTTCTGCGCGTCGCTGAAGCGGGCTCGTTTTCAGCGGCTGCCCGTCAGACCGGTATTAAGCAGTCCGCCGTCAGTCAACAGATCGCGGCGCTTGAGGAAGAGCTTGGCGTGGTACTGCTGCACCGTACGACGCGTACGATGAAGCTGACCGAACAAGGGGAACGCTACCGGCGTGATATGCAGCTCGTGCTGGACGCCATGGGGGAAGCGGAGAGGCGTTTACATCCTGTCGATCATAGCGTTCAGGGACGCGTCCATGTCCAGTTGCCGAGCGGCCTGGGGCAGATCATTTTGCCGCATCTGCTGGCGCTACAGCGCCTGCATCCCGAACTGCAGCTGATGCTTTCCCTGGATGACCGCCTTGCCGATCTGGTGGCGGAGGGCGTGGATGTCGCGATACGGCTGAGCAGCGAGCCTCCGCAGGCGCACGCGGCTCGCGTGCTGGGGCGTATTGAAGCTGCACTGTTTGCCGCTCCCGGCTTTCAGGCGGTACACGCGGTCAGCGAACTGGCGACGCTCCCACACGTGCGGTTCAGCGGCATTCCGCTGGATGCTCCCCTGCGCCTGATGTCTGACGCGGAGACGGTCGAGGTCAACGTGAATACCGTTTTCCGTGCCAACACCAGCGACGCGCTGCTGCAGGCGCTGGAATCCGGCATGGGTATCGGCGGCATGCAGCGACCGCTCGTGGCCAGGGCTCTGCAGGCGGGCACGCTGGTACCGGTGCTGCCCGACTGGCGGTTACCCGATCGCTTCCTCTATGCCGTTTATCCTGATGCCCGCTTTATTCCGCAGCGCGTCAGAAAGGTCGTCAGCGTGATTGAGCAATTACTGCCTGAGATCGCGACCCACAACGCCACAAAATAACCGCCTTTTACCTCGCCACCGGTAAATCCGCGTACCGCGTCGTATAGGCCGGTGACAACATCTCTCGCTTCATCGCCCACGGTTTCTCAATCCCCTGCCCGGCGAACCATATCTTCCCTTTGCCGGAGTGATTGACGCTGTCGATCATCTCCATCAGCGCCGCGCTGTTGGCGCGCAGGCGATTGTCGTCAAACAGATTAAGCTGAGCGACGCCGCTGCTGAAAAAGTCCGCCAGCATGACCCCGGCCTTCATGTAGCGATACCCGTCGAGCCATATCCGCCCCAGCGCCTCCGTGGCGGCACGGATGATATCCCGCGAGTCATTGGTGGGCGTCATCAGGGTGACCGAAGCCTGATTACCGTAATAAATTTCGTTGTCCGCATGCGGGCTGGTGCGCACAAACACGCTGATAAAACGACAGTATTGATGCTCGCCGCGCAGTTTCTCTGCGGCGCGTTCCGCGTAGGCGCAAATCGCCTGGTGCATCTCTTCATATTGCGTAATGCGATGACCAAACGAACGGCTACAGATGATTTGCTGCTTCGTGGGGGTGTACTCTTCAAGGTCAAGACAGGGCTCACCGCGAAGCTCGCGCGCCGTACGCTCCAGCACCACGTTAAAATGTTTGCGAATGACCCACGAGGAGGCCTCCGCCAGCTCCAGCGCCGTGGTAATCCCCATCGCGTTCAGTTTTTTCGTGATGCGCCGCCCTACGCCCCATACCTCCTCTACCGGAACCTTTGCCAGCAGTTTACGCTGCCGCTCGCGGCCCGACAGATCGACCACGCCGCCGGTACTGGCCCACCGTTTCGCCGCATAGTTGGCCAGCTTTGCCAGCGTTTTTGTCGGGGCAATGCCGACGCCAACGGTTAAACCCGTGTTTTTAAAGACCTGCGTGCGCATCTGGTGTCCGAACGCGTCCAGCGACATGCAGTTACCGATCCCTGAAACGTTCACGAACGCCTCGTCAATCGAGTAAATTTCTATGGCCGGAGCCAGATCCGTCAGCGTCTGCATCACCCGACTGCTGAGGTCGGCATACAGCGCATAGTTCGAACTGAAGACGTAAACCCTCGCCGGAAAAAGCTTCTCTTTGAATTTAAAATAGGGCTCACCCATTTTTATGCCGAACTGCTTTGCCTCCCGCGAGAGTGAAATGATGCAGCCGTCGTTGTTGGACACCACCACGATGGGCTTCCCCTCCAGATCGGGGCGGAATACCTTCTCGCAGGAGGCATAGAAGCTGTTCACATCAACCAGCGCGAACATGTTTATGCGTTTTAAGCGTGTGGGTGACGACGCCGAAGATCTGTAGCTCCTCTTCGGACTGAAAGGTAATCGGCTGATAGCGGGCGTTATGTGGCAACAGCCTCAGCACCGGGCGCGTCTGTAGCTCTTTCACCGTAAACTCACCGGCGACCGACGCCACGACGATATCCCCATGTTCGGCATTTAACGAGCGGTCAACCACCAGCAGATCGCCGTCGCCAATCCCCGCGCCAATCATGGAGTCTCCACTCACCTTGATAAAATAGGTCGCACTGGGGTGCCTCACTGCCAGCCGGTTAAGATCGAGACGATCCTCCACATAATCCTGCGCCGGGCTGGGAAACCCACAGGCAACACGTTCTAAAAACAAAGGTAGTTCAATGATTTGTTTTGGTTGATAAGAAAAGAGAGTGTCCATGATGCCTTTCTCGCCACATACTGTATATAAATACAGTATTACGGATTATGGTCAGGGATCAAGGTCATTTCCGGAAGCGAACCCAAACGCGTTGAAGTGTCAGAAGATTTAAAACGCGCAAAGCCCGGAAGCACATGTCGGGCTTTGCGCCTGTGACGATCAGTCCATCAGCGTATTCAATGTTTCCAGCGCGTCAGGCGGCAGCTGCAGTTCCCCCGCCGCGAGGTTTTGCCGCAGATGCGCCACGGAAGAGGTGCCCGGGATCAGCAGGATATTCGGAGAACGCTGCAGCAGCCATGCCAGCGCAACCTGCATTGCCGTGACGCCCAGTGAATCCGCGACAGCCTTCAGCCCGGAAGATTGCAGCGGCGTAAAGCCGCCCAGTGGGAAAAACGGCACATACGCAATCCCCTGCTGCGCAAGCAGATCCACCAGCGCATCGTCACCCCGGTTCACAATGTTGTACATGTTCTGCACGCACACCACCTGCACCATCTTCTGCGCTTCCGCGACCTGGGTGGCCGTGACGTTGCTCAAACCAATATGCCGCACCAGCCCCTGCTGCTGTAATTCTGCCAGGGTGGAGAGCGGTTCAGCAATCGACCCTTCCGCTGGCCCGTGCGCGCTAAACATGATCCGCAGATTCACCACGTCCAGCACGTCCAGCTGCAGATTACGCAGGTTGTCATGCACCGCCTGCGTCAGCTCCTGCGCAGAAAAGGCCGGCAGCCACGCGCCTTTATCGTTGCGACGGGCGCCAATCTTGGTGACGATCGTCAGATCGTCCCGGTAAGGATGAAGCGCCTCGCGGATCAGCTGGTTGGTGACATGAGGGCCATAAAAATCACTGGTATCAATGTGGTTCACCCCCGCCGCCACGGCCTCGCGTAACACGTCCAGCGCGGCCTGCTTATCCTTCGGCGGCCCAAAGACGCCCGGCCCGGCCAGCTGCATCGCGCCGTAGCCCAGCCGTTTCACCGTCCGCGTCCCGAGCGCGTATGTCCCGCTTTTATCAATGCTGCTCATGTTGACCTTCCTCATAAAAATGATCCGGATTTACAACAGGTTCCCAAAAGGGCCCCTTAGTTAAGCGCGAGTTAATTAAAGTTTACATTCTCTACGACGATAGTAATGAAGTAACCCTGCATCTTCTCTAACGGACGACCGCTATGCTGAAAAATCTGCACGTGATTACCGGTATTATCTTTGCCCTCACCATATTCTGCCTGCTGCAAGTTGTCACGGGAGGGTTGTTCTACTCTGCCGTCAGTAACGATCGCCATAACTTCCAGAACTCCGGCGTGCTCAATGCCCAGCAGGAAAGCCTGAGCGACAGCGTGAACACGCTGGTGAAAACGCGCGTCACCGTCACCCGCGTGGCGATCCGCTACCTGAAAAACCAGCGTGACCCGGCTTCCCTGGCGGCGATCAATAAACTGCTGGGCACCGCAGGCGACTCGCTGGCAAAAGCCGAGGCCTATAACAAAGAGTGGCAGAAACTGCCGCAGGTTAAGGGCCAGGAGGCGGCATTGACCGACGAGATGCAGAAATCCTGGAACCAGATGCACGAAGTCATGCGTTTATCGATTGAATATCTGCGCGCCGACAACTATCAGGCCTATGGCGATCTGGATGCGCAGCAGGCGCAGGACGATATGGAAGCGGTCTATAACCGCTGGCGCGCCGAAAACAACACCCTGCTGAAGGCCGCAACCGAAGAGAACCAGAGCAGCTTCACGCAGATGCAGTGGACGCTGGCGGCAATTCTGCTGGCCGTTATCGCGGTTCTGGTGGTCATCTGGCAGGGTTTACAGCACCTGCTGTTAAAACCACTCCACTCCATTATGGACCATATTCGCGCCATTGCAGGGGGCGACCTGACGCAGGAGATCGCTATCTCGGGCCGCAATGAGATGGGTCAGCTGGCCGCCGGCCTGCATGAGATGCAGCAGTCGCTGGTGACCACCGTCAGCGCCGTACGCGGAAGTACCGATTCCATCTACACCGGCGCAGGCGAAATTGCCGCAGGAAGCAACGATCTTTCCGCCCGCACCGAGCAGCAGGCCGCCTCGCTCGAAGAGACCGCCGCCAGCATGGAAGAGCTGACCGCGACGGTTAAACAGAACTCCGATAACGCCCGTCAGGCCACGCTGCTGGCGAAAAACGCCTCTGAAACGGCCGCGCGCGGCGGTCACGTCGTGGATAACGTGGTTCGCACCATGAACGAGATCGCCGACAGTTCGCAGCAAATTGCGCATATTACCAGCGTGATTGACAGCATCGCGTTCCAGACGAACATTCTGGCGCTTAACGCCGCGGTGGAAGCGGCACGCGCCGGGGAACAGGGACGTGGTTTTGCGGTTGTCGCAGGCGAGGTCCGGACCCTGGCGAGCCGCAGCGCGCAGGCGGCGAAAGAGATCAAAGGGCTTATCGAGAACTCCGTCAGCCGCGTGAATACCGGTTCTGAGCAGGTTAGCGAGGCAGGCACCACCATGAAGGAAATCGTCGCCGCCGTGACCCGCGTGACCGATATCATGGGCGAGATTTCCTCTGCCTCTGACGAGCAGAGCCGCGGCATTGAACAGGTGAGCCTGGCCGTTTCGCAGATGGACAGCGTGACGCAGCAAAACGCCGCGCTGGTGCAGGAGTCCGCCACGGCGGCAGCGGCGCTGGAAGATCAGTCCGAACAGCTGCGCCAGGCGGTGGCCGCGTTTCGTCTGAACGGCAAAGAAAAAGCGGTAGCTCCACGTCCGGCCAGCGTGAAAACGCCTCAGCTGTTGCGCCCGGCAACCGCAAACGCCGCCACCGACAGCAACTGGGAAACCTTCTGAATCACCGGCGGGCGAGGAAATCGCCCGCTAGCGGCTGCGCTTGGCGTGCCGCTCCCAGTTCTCCTGTTTTGCTTCATCGGATTTACGCAGTGAAACGTAGCATGCCCCGCTGCCGCCGTGATGCGGCAGCGCCACGCAGAAGGCCTGCACTTCCTCGAACTCGGTTAACCAGCGTGCCAGATAGCTGCGCACCACATTAGGATGCGAGTTCTGCTCGCGCCCTTTTCCGTGAATGATAATCAGATTGCGTAACCCGTCACGTCCGGCCTGGCGAATAAAAGAATAGAGCATCTGACGGCAGCGTTCGGCGGGCTGACGCAGGAGGTTTAAGCTGGCCTGGCGGGCATATTTACCCGAGCGCAGCTTCTCGATAACGCCCTGCTGCACCCCTTCGCGCTGGAACGCCAGCGGTTCTTCCAGGGGAAGAAGGTCAAGAAAATCCAGCGTCAGGAAGTTATCCAGCTGTTCACTCTCCACCTCCTGGCGCGCCCGCGTATTGCGGCTGGGCTGCCAGTGAATATCCGGGCCACGCTTCAGCGGCTGGACATCTTCCATGGCGTCAAGAAAAAAGGATTTGTCGTCAGGGTTCATGGATATCCTCCGGCTACAACTGAGGACGGTACTATACCTGCGCCTGAGACTGGCCTCAATCACCGTTACAGGCCCTCATGCGCCGCAAATATTAACCTGATGAATATATATAGTATTTATAAAATGGATTTAAATATGACTTAACTAAAATTTCAGCAAAGATGAAATAAGTGATTTGTGTTAAATTTTCGTAAAATCAAACACTCGACATCCTTTCTTTTTGCGGAAAAGGTGTTATACCTAAATATACCTGCTTCATGGATATAATATTCAGGATTGGCGAAAGGACGCACTGCTGTGTGTACTGGAGGATCTGTCTGATGTCGGGCAGATCCTGTTTTTTTATTATCTCATTTTCACGCCGCGATTATTTTTCTCGCTTCCCGTCTGAACTGCGTAATTAATGATTCAGCCAGGGGCGTCTGACGTGAATCACGGCGCTGAATTAAATAATATGCTGCTTTTGGAAGCGATTCGACAACCGGTAGCATGACCAGACGGTGCGCCAGCAGCGGGTCACAGCCTAACTCCTGCGGCAATATGCTTAGAAAATCACTTTGTGCAACCAGGCTTATGCAGGAAGAAAAGGTTTCGCAGACCACACCAATTCGTGGTATTTGCGAGCGGTGGCTAAATACCTCTTCTAACTGCTTATAATAACTTCCCCGCGGCGTCGGCATTGTCCAGTTATAATGCAGGAGTTCGTTAATCGACGTTGCCCCCGTTGCCGGATGCCCTTCGCGACAAAATACCGCAAATGGCTTCTCAAAGAGTTTTTCAAACGTAAATTCCTGGTCGTAAGGTCCCTGATAATAAGTATTGATGGTGAAATCCAGCTCTCCCTGCCGTAATTCGTTGATCATCGACACCAGCTGCCCTTCCATTATCCGCACTTTGACCTGCGGATGTTGGGCATGAAAGCGGGTAATAACGGCGGGCATCAGGCTGCGCGAAACGCTGGCCCCCATCCCGATGTTGATCTGCCCGGCCTGTTCCCCCTGCCGCTGACGAATGTCATCCTGCGCCGCGCGCAGCTCTTCCAGAATTAGCCGGGCGCGCTGGTAAAAGCCCTCCCCACATTCGGTCAACGCCACGCCCTTACTTCTGCGCACGAAAAGCTGCGCCGCCATGCCCTCCTCCAGCTCTTTGATGGATTTGGTCAGCGCCGGCTGCGAAAGATTCAGCGTCCTGCTGGCACCGCGAATGCTGCCCTGACGTGCGACTTCAACAAACGCCCGGAGATGATGGAATTTAACCTGAAATGACATAGCCCGACCGATAACCGTTGTTTATCAGAGTAAAGAAACTGTCATCTACTTTACTGGAAAGGGATGTGCGAGGGTAATTCCTGAACGGTTAAAACTGTGAAAAATCGGTTAGTGATAAGTAAAAACTATCACAGCGTGAAGCAGTTCACATATTTTCATGATGACAGGAACAGATATGGACACACTGGCGCAGTACATCCAGACGTTAACCCCGCAGCTGAGCGCGTGGCGTCGCGATTTTCACCATTTTGCGGAATCCGGCTGGGTAGAGTTTCGTACCGCCGCGAAAGTTGCGGAGACCCTGAACTCGCTGGGTTACGAACTGGCGATGGGGCGTGACGTGGTCGATGCCGAAAGCCGGATGGGGCTGCCCGACGAGGCAACCCTGGCGCGAGAGTTTGCCCGCGCGCGGGCGCAAGGCGCGCCTGAAAAATGGCTGGCGCCGTTTGAAGGCGGCTTTACCGGCATTGTCGCCACCCTGAATACCGGCCGCCCTGGCCCAACCCTGGCGTTTCGCGTGGACATGGACGCCCTTGATTTAAGCGAAGCGCTCGACGACAGCCATCGCCCGTTCCGCGACGGGTTTGCCTCCTGCAATCCGGGCATGATGCACGCCTGCGCGCACGACGGCCACACCACCATTGGTCTGGGACTGGCACAGGTGCTTAAGCAGAATGAAGCCCGGCTCAACGGCACCATTAAGCTGATCTTCCAGCCTGCTGAAGAAGGCACGCGCGGCGCGCGCGCCATGGTTGCCGCCGGGGCGCTGGATGACGTGGACTATTTCACGGCCATTCATATTGGTACCGGCGTCCCTGCCGGTACGGTGATCTGCGGCAGCGATAACTTTATGGCCACCACCAAGTTCGACGTGAGCTTCACCGGCGTGGCCGCACACGCGGGCGGTAAGCCGGAGGACGGGCGTAACGCCCTGCTCGCCGCCGCGCAGGCCGCCCTCGCCCTGCACAGCATCGCTCCGCACAGCGACGGCGCATCCCGGGTGAACGTCGGCGTGATGCAGGCGGGCAGCGGGCGCAACGTGGTGCCCGCGAATGCCCTGATCAAAGTTGAAACCCGCGGCGAAAGCGAAGCGATTAATCAGTATGTCTTTGAACGCGCGCAGGCCGTCATTACCGGCGCGGCGGCGCTCTATGGCGTGAGCGCCGAGATGCGCCTGATGGGGGCTGCCACCTCCAGCGCGCCGACACCGGCGTGGGTGGATTATCTGCGCGAACAGGCGAGCCAGGTTTCCGGGGTTGTTCATGCCATCGATAAGGTGAAAGCGCCAGCGGGTTCCGAAGACGCCACGCTGATGATGGCCCGCGTGCAGCAGAACGGCGGCATGGCGTCCTATATGGTGTTTGGCACGGATTTGAGCGCCGGACATCACAACGAAAAATTCGACTTCGATGAGCAGGTCATGACTATCGCCATCGAAACGCTGGCGCGAACAGCGCTCAATTTCCCGTGGACGCGAGGTGTGTGATGCAGGAGAACTACGCTTTTATTGCCGATGCGATCGACACGCGATGTCGGACGTTAACCGATATTGCCGACGCGATCTGGGATCGTCCCGAAACCCGCTTTGAAGAGTTCTGGTCCGCCGAACGGCTGGCCAGCGCGCTGGAAGCTGAAGGCTTCACGCTGACCCGCGAGGCAGGCGGTATTCCCAATGCCTTTATCGCCAGCTTCGGCAGCGGAAAACCGGTTATCGCCCTGCTGGGCGAGTACGACGCGCTGGCCGGGTTAAGCCAGCAGGCACACTGCGCGACGGCGCAAACCGCCACGCCGGGGGCTAACGGCCACGGCTGCGGACATAATCTCTTAGGCACCGCAGCGCTTGCGGGCGCGGTGGCGGTGAAAAGCTGGCTGGAGCAGCACGGCGGCAGCGGAACGGTGCGTTTTTACGGCTGTCCCGGTGAAGAAGGCGGCTCCGGGAAAACCTTTATGGTGCGTGAAGGGCTGTTTGATGACGTCGATGCCGCCGTCACCTGGCACCCGGAAGCCTTTGCCGGGATGTTTAACGTCAGTACGCTGGCGAATATTCAGGCCGCCTGGCGTTTTCACGGCGTGGCGGCGCACGCGGCCAACTCCCCTCACCTGGGACGCAGCGCCCTGGACGCCGTGACGCTGATGACCACCGGCACCAACTTCCTTAACGAACACATCATCGAGAAAGCGCGCGTCCATTACGCCATTACCGACACCGGCGGGATTTCGCCCAACGTGGTGCAGGCGCAGGCCGAGGTGCTGTACCTGATCCGCGCCCCGGAGATGGCGGATGCGCAGCAGATCTACGAGCGCATCGAGAAAATCGCCCAGGGCGCGGCGCTGATGACCGAAACGACCGTCGAGTGTCGCTTTGATAAAGCCTGCTCCAGCTACCTGCCGAACCGCACGCTTGAGGCCGCGATGTATCGCGCCCTGCAGCACTACGGCACGCCGGAGTGGACCGACGAAGAGCGAGAGTTTGCCCGCGAGATCCGCGCCACGCTGACGCCCAACGATCTGCAAAATAGCCTGAAAAATATTGCCGCCACGGGTGGTGAAGCGGGTAAAGCCTTTGCCCGTCGTCATCAGGCGACGCTGCTGGTGGATGAAGTCGCGCCTTATGCCGTCACCGACAACGTGCTGGCAGGCTCAACCGACGTGGGTGACGTCAGCTGGAAAATGCCGGTCGCCCAGTGCTTCAGCCCCTGCTTTACCGTCGGCACGCCGCTGCATACCTGGCAACTGGTATCTCAGGGGCGAACCTCTATTGCCCACAAGGGCATGCTGCTGGCCGGGAAAGTGATGGGCGCGACCGCGCTGAATCTGCTGCAGGACGCGGCGCTGCTGAAAAAATGCCGTGAAGAGTTCGAACAACAACTAGAAGAAAAACCGTACGTGTGTCCGATCCCACGAGGCGTGACACCGTCACCTTTAAAATAAAAAAACACAACACAACAACACAACACTCCCGAGGAACGCCCATGAGTATGTCATCCATACCTTCGCATTCCCCATCCGGTAAGCTCTATGGCTGGGTTGAAAGGATCGGCAATAAAGTGCCGCACCCTTTCCTGCTTTTTATCTATCTGATTGTGATTTTGATGGTCGCCACCGCCGTGCTCTCCGCCTTTGACGTCAGCGTGCGCAGTCCGGCCGACGGCAGCCTGGTGGCGGTGAAAAATCTGCTGAGCATTGAAGGGCTGCACTGGTTTTTACCCAACGTGATTAAAAACTTCAGCGGCTTCGCCCCGCTCGGCGCCATTCTGGCGCTGGTGCTGGGCGCCGGGCTGGCTGAACGCGTCGGCCTGCTGCCCGCATTGATGGTGAAGATGGCTTCTCACGTCAGCGCGCGCTACGCCAGCTACATGGTGCTGTTTATCGCCTTCTTCAGCCATATCTCCTCCGACGCCGCGCTGGTGATCATGCCGCCGATGGGGGCGCTGATCTTCCTCGCCGTCGGGCGCCACCCCGTGGCGGGCCTGCTGTCCGCGATTGCGGGGGTGGGCTGCGGTTTTACCGCTAACCTGCTGATCGTCACTACCGACGTGCTGCTCTCGGGCATCAGTACGGAGGCGGCGAAAACCATTGATGCGGCCATGCACGTCAGCGTGATCGACAACTGGTACTTTATGGCAAGCTCGGTCATTCTCCTGACGATTGTCGGCGGGCTGATTACCGATAAGATCGTCGAGCCGCGCCTGGGCAAGTGGGAAGGCCGTAGCGATGAAAAGCTGGAGACGCTGAGCGAAGCGCAGCGCTTCGGCCTGCGCGTGGCGGGGATTGTCTCGCTGGCGTTTATCGCCGCGGTGGCGCTGATGGTGGTGCCGGAAAACGGCATATTGCGCGATCCGGTTAAACATACGGTCCTGCCCTCGCCGTTTATCCAGGGCATCGTGCCGTTGATTATCCTCTTCTTCTTTGTTGTTTCGCTCGCCTACGGTATCGCCACCGGCAAAATCCGCCGCCAGGGTGACCTGCCGCAGCTGATGATCGAGCCGATGAAAGAGATGGCGGGCTTTATCGTGATGGTGTTCCCGCTGGCCCAGTTCGTGGCGATGTTTAACTGGAGCAACATGGGCAAGTTTATGGCCGTGGGCCTCACCGACGCGCTGGAGGCTGCCGGGCTAAGCGGCGTACCGGCGTTTGTCGGTCTGGCGCTGCTGTCATCCCTGCTGTGCATGTTTATCGCGAGCGGCTCCGCCATCTGGTCGATTCTGGCCCCGATCTTCGTGCCGATGTTTATGATGCTGGGGTTCCACCCGGCTTTCGCGCAAATCCTGTTCCGCATCGCGGACTCTTCGGTTATCCCGCTGGCGCCGGTTTCGCCGTTTGTTCCGCTGTTTTTAGGCTTCCTGCAGCGCTATAAACCCGAGGCCAAACTGGGTACCTACTATTCGCTGGTTTTACCCTACCCGCTTATCTTTTTAGGGGTATGGCTGGTGATGCTGGTGGCGTGGTATCTTGTCGGCCTGCCGATTGGGCCGGGGATCTACCCGAGGCTGAACTAAGGGAATGAGGATGCTGAGATTACTCGAAGACAAGATTGCGACGCCGCTTGGGCCGCTGTGGGTGATCGCGGACGAGCAGTTTTGCCTGCGCGCCGTTGAGTGGGAAGAGCACAGCGACCGCATGGAAGAACTGCTTGCGATTCACTACCGCGCCCAGGGGTATGAACGTATCCGCGCCACCAATCCGGGTGGACTGAGCGACAAGCTTGCGGCGTACTTCGAAGGCGATCTCAGCATCATCGACACGCTGCCCACCGCCACGGCGGGCACCCCTTTTCAGCGCGAAGTGTGGCAGGCGCTGCGGGCCATTCCCTGCGGGCAGGTGATGCATTACGGCCAGCTCGCGGAGCAGTTAGGTCGCGCTGGGGCCGCACGCGCCGTAGGTGCCGCGAACGGCTCTAACCCGGTCAGCATCGTGGTGCCCTGCCATCGCGTTATTGGCCGCAACGGCACCCTGACCGGCTATGCCGGTGGCGTGCAGCGAAAAGAGTGGTTGCTGCGTCACGAAGGGTATCTCTTACTCTAGTTCCCAGGCTTTTTGTGCTTAATTTTCTTCCGGTTAGGCTAAAAATCCATAATCAAGCTGTGGAATTTCAAGAAGATGGCGACACATTGCCGTCTCTTGTCCTTATTGAGGGTTTGTCAGGCTTACGTACTTACCAAAAAGATGTTAAAATTGACCAATATCAATTAAGGCTTGAGCAAACCTATGATCCCGGAAAAGCGAATTATACGACGCATTCAGTCTGGCGGTTGTGCTATCCATTGCCAGGATTGCAGCATCAGCCAGCTCTGTATCCCGTTTACCCTGAATGAGCATGAACTCGATCAGCTTGATAATATTATCGAGCGTAAAAAGCCTATTCAGAAAGGGCAGACGCTGTTTAAAGCGGGAGACGAACTGAAATCGCTCTATGCTATCCGTTCTGGCACCATCAAGAGCTACACCATCACCGAACAGGGCGATGAGCAGATCACCGGCTTCCATCTGGCGGGTGACCTGGTAGGCTTTGATGCCATCGGTACGGGCCACCACCCGAGCTTTGCTCAGGCACTCGAAACCTCGATGGTTTGCGAAATTCCGTTTGAAACCCTGGACGATCTGTCCGGCAAGATGCCTAACCTGCGTCAGCAGATGATGCGTCTGATGAGCGGTGAGATCAAAGGCGATCAGGACATGATTCTGCTGCTTTCTAAAAAGAATGCAGAAGAGCGCCTGGCCGCGTTTATCTACAACCTCTCCCGCCGCTTCGCCGAGCGTGGCTTCTCGCCGCGTGAATTCCGTCTGACCATGACGCGTGGCGATATCGGTAACTACCTGGGTCTGACCGTGGAAACCATCAGCCGTCTGCTGGGTCGTTTCCAGAAAAGCGGGATGCTGGCCGTTAAGGGTAAATACATCACTATCGAAAACGGTGAAGCGCTGGCCGTTCTTGCCGGGCACGCCCGCAACGTGGCGTAAACGCCATACGTATACTGCCAGACCGATAAATTTTCCTGATTTATGGGTCTGGCCTGTTACCCCGTCTTATATCTGCCCTTTTCACCGTAGCACGTCCCCACACAGCACCCAAAAGGGTCTCGTTGAGGTTATGAATTGAGAGAAAGTTTGTTTTTCGTTTCAGTCGTGATTGCCTCAGTGACCTTTATCTTCATCTGGATCATGCTTGTCGGCCCAATGAAGGGGGAGGAAAAAACCTACGTTCAGGACTCCACGACCTTTGCGATAGCGGTGATGGTGCTGCTGTTTATTGCGTTTATCGCGGTAACGACCACTGTGCTTTTCCTCTGATAAATTTTCATGAATTATTGATCTGGCAAAAGCTCTCCTCTGTTTCATTCAGGATATATAGGTTACTCTTTTAATTACAGACTGTGGTGACAGTAGTAAGGAGACCTGTATGGCCAAGTATCAAAACATGCTGGTAGCAATCGATCCGAATCAGGACGATCAGCCGGCATTACGACGTGCTGTGTATTTACATCAACGGATTGGTGGCAAAATCAAAGCGTTTTTGCCGATCTATGACTTCTCGTATGAGATGACCACCCTTCTGTCGCCTGACGAGCGCACCGCTATGCGTCAGGGCGTCATCAGCCAGCGTACCGCGTGGATCCGCGAACAGGCGAAGTATTACCTGGAAGCGGGCGTGCCCATTGATATTAAAGTGGTCTGGCACAACCGACCTTTCGAAGCCATCATTCAGGAAGTCGTTGCCGGTGGGCACGATCTGCTGCTGAAGATGGCGCACCAGCACGACAAGCTGGAATCCGTGATCTTCACCCCGACCGACTGGCACTTGCTGCGTAAATGCCCTTGCCCGGTCTGGATGGTGAAAGACCAGCCGTGGCCTGAAGGCGGGAAAGCCGTTGTGGCGGTAAACCTCGCCAGCGAAGAGGATTACCATAACTCGCTGAACGAGAAGCTGGTGAAGGAGACCCTCCAGCTTGCCGACCAGGTCAACCACACCGAAGTGCATCTGGTAGGTGCCTATCCGGTTACCCCGATTAACATCGCCATTGAGCTGCCGGAATTTGACCCGAGCGTGTATAACGACGCCATCCGCGGTCAGCACCTGCTGGCCATGAAAGCGCTGCGCCAGAAATTCAGCATCGATGAGAAAATGACCCACGTGGAAAAAGGGCTGCCTGAAGAGGTGATCCCGGACCTGGCTGAACACCTGCAGGCGGGGATTGTCGTGCTGGGTACCATTGGACGTACCGGTATTTCTGCCGCCTTCCTCGGCAACACCGCCGAGCAGGTGATCGACCATCTGCGCTGCGACCTGCTGGTTATCAAGCCGGATGAGTACCAGACGCCGGTTGAGCTTGACGATCCGGAAGACGATTGACCCGCAAGATGAAAAAAAACCGTCGGCGAACCGGCGGTTTTTTTTTGCCGGGTGGCGGCTACGCCTTACCCGGCCTACGGGTTTGGTAGGCCCGGTAAGCTTGCGCCACCGGGCTTTACCCTGTCAGAGCGCTTTCAGAATCGCATCCACGCTGGCTTTGGCATCGCCAAACAGCATGTGGGTGTTCTCTTTGAAGAACAGCGGGTTCTGCACCCCGGCATAGCCGGTATTCATTGAGCGCTTAAACACGATCACGTTCTGCGCCTTCCACACTTCCAGAACCGGCATCCCGGCGATTGGGCTACGCGGATCGTCCTGCGCCGCCGGGTTAACGGTGTCGTTAGCCCCAATGACCAGCACGGTGTCGGTGTCGGCGAAATCATCGTTGATCTCGTCCATCTCCAGCACGATGTCGTAAGGCACTTTCGCTTCCGCCAGCAGCACGTTCATGTGGCCTGGCAGACGCCCCGCCACCGGGTGAATACCAAAACGCACCTTGATGCCGCGCGCGCGTAGCTTCTCGGTGATTTCCGCGACCGGATACTGCGCCTGTGCCACCGCCATGCCGTAGCCCGGGGTGATAATGACCGAGTGCGAGTTTTTGAGCATCTCGGCGGTATCTTCCGCGCTGATCTCACGGTGCTCACCCACTTCCTCATCGGAGCCGGTAGACGAGCCGTCAGAACCAAAGCCACCGGCGATGACGCTGATGAACGAGCGGTTCATCGCCTTACACATGATGTAAGACAGGATCGCACCCGAAGAACCCACCAGCGCACCGGTGACGATCAGCAGGTCGTTGCTCAGCATAAAGCCCGCCGCCGCCGCCGCCCAACCGGAGTAGGAGTTCAGCATGGAGACCACCACCGGCATATCCGCACCACCGATGGACGCCACCAGGTGCCAGCCAAACGCCAGTGCAATAATGGTCATCACCAGCAACGCCAGCACCTGCAGACCGACGCTTTCGGTACGCACGAAGACCACCAGCAGCACAAACGATACCACCAGCGCCGCCAGGTTCAGCTTATGGCGGTTTGGCAGCATCAGCGGCTTAGAGGAGATCTTCCCGCGCAGCTTGCCGAACGCGACAATGGAGCCGGTGAAGGTGACCGCACCGATGAAGATACCGAGGAACACTTCCGTCAGGTGAATATTCACCAGAATCGGTTCCAGACCTGGCGTGTGGTACAGGTAGCTGTTGAAGCCCACCAGCACCGCGGCCAGACCCACAAAGCTGTGCAGAATCGCCACCAGCTCCGGCATCTCGGTCATTTCAACGCGTTTCGCCAGGCGAATACCAATCGCACCGCCGATGATCATCGCCACCAGGATCCACGCCACGTTGCCGGTGTCCGGCCCGAAGATGGTGGCAATCAGCGCAATCGCCATCCCGGCGATACCAAAGTTATTCCCCTGCTGAGACGTTTCGTGTTTGGAAAGCCCCGCCAGACTGAAAATAAACAGGATTGCAGCAACAATGTATGCGGCTGTCACTAATCCTCCAGACATATGCTACCCCTTAGCCTTTACGAAACATTTTCAGCATGCGCTGAGTCACGGTGAAACCACCGAAAATATTGATACTGGCGATCAGCACCGCGATAAAGCTCAGGAAGCTGATCCAGCCGCCGTGGCCAATCTGCAGTAACGCCCCCACCACGATGATCCCGGAGATGGCGTTGGTTACCGACATCAGCGGCGTATGCAGCGCATGGGAGACGTTCCACACCACGTAGTAGCCCACGACGCAGGAGAGCGCGAAGACGGTAAAGTGGCCGAGGAACTCTTTCGGCGCGACGTCAGCCAGCCAGCCGAACAGAATAATCACCAGCGCCATGATCGCGTATTTGCGCCACGGGGAAGCCGGTTTGGCAGGTTCTTTTGGCTCAGGCGCCGCTTTAGGCGCTGCCTGAGGCTGGGCCGAAACCTGAATCGGTGGCGCAGGCCAGGTAATTTCACCTTCACGCACCACGGTCACACCGCGCACCACCACGTCGTCAAAATCGACGGTGATGTTGCCGTCTTTCTCTTTGCAAAGCAGCTTCAGCAGGTTGACGAGGTTGGTGCCGTACAGCTGAGACGATTGCGTCGGCAGGCGACCCGGCAGATCGGTATAGCCGATCACCTTCACGCCGTTTGCGGTCGTGGTCACCTGATTTGCTACGGTATATTCGCAGTTGCCGCCGTTTTGCGCGGCCAGGTCGACAATCACGCTGCCCGGCTTCATGGAGTCCACCATCTCACGGGTAATCAGCTTCGGCGCCGGTTTACCCGGGATAAGCGCGGTGGTCACAATGATGTCGACATCTTTCGCCTGCGCGGCGAAGAGTTCCATTTCGGCTTTGATAAAGGCTTCGGACATCACCTTCGCATAACCATCACCGCTGCCCGCTTCTTCCTTGAAGTCCAGCTCAAGGAATTCGGCCCCCATACTCTGGACCTGTTCTTTCACCTCAGGACGGGTATCAAACGCGCGAACGATAGCGCCCAGGCTGTTTGCCGCACCGATGGCTGCAAGTCCCGCCACGCCCGCGCCAATCACCATCACCTTCGCCGGAGGGACTTTACCCGCCGCGGTGATCTGACCGGTAAAGAAGCGACCAAATTCGTGGGCCGCTTCAACAATGGCGCGGTAGCCCGCAATGTTTGCCATCGAACTTAAGGCGTCCAGCGACTGGGCGCGCGAAATACGCGGCACGGAGTCCATCGCCATCACGGTGACGCCGCGCGCGGCCAGTTTTTCCATCAGCTCAGGATTTTGCGCAGGCCAGATAAAGCTCACTAGCGTGGTGCCCGGATTCAGCAGCGCAATCTCACTCTCTTCCGGTGCGTTGACCTTCAGAATAACCGGCGACTGCCACACGTCGGCACTGTCCACCACTTCCGCGCCAGCCTGAATAAAGGCCTCGTCATCGAAACTCGCCAGTTTGCCCGCGCCGCTTTCAACTGCGACGGTAAAACCCAGCTTAAGCAGTTGCTCCACCGTTTTCGGTGTTGCCGCTACGCGGGTTTCATTGGCTAACCGTTCTTTTGGTACCCCAATACGCATAGTTTTCCCTTCCATCGGTTTTTGATGATGGTTTAACGATAAGTGCCCGCGGTTTGTATCATTTTTCGCCATCACGCAAGCAATGAGACACAATTCACCCCGGAAAATAAAACAGTAACAAACTGTCTATAACCTACTGAAAATAGCGGCCGTGATCTACCGCCAGAAAACACTATTTCTTACTTTATCTGTGAAAAATAAGCGATCGGCGTCACTGACAGTGATATTTACCTTAAATTCATCGCCAGAACCGATAATTCGCGCAAGCGAAGCGGTAAAAACATGATATAGCGCCATAAGAGAACAACTTATTAACATTAAATTAACTTGTAAAAGTCATAAGCTTTATCAGTTTTACTTGTCAAACGCGTGTTTTTTCAACATATCACTAAATGTTATCGAATAAGGTGATTCAGTGAGCACAGGCAGTGAAAAATGGCGCAGACAGCGACGGGTTTTAAATGCCATAATCGGGACCGTCTCAAATTAACAACAATACCAGTACATGGTTTGCGCAAGGCGAAGGATCATTTTTATGAAGCTTAAGAACACACTCCTGGCGTCCGCACTTCTCTCCGCGACCGCCCTGTCTGCGAATGCCGCAACAGAGTTAACGCCGGAGCAAGCGGCAGCGTTAAAACCTTTTGACCATAAGGTCATTGTGGGTCGTTATAATTCTATTGGCGACGCCGTCGCCGCTGCATCAAAGGCCGCTGATAAAAACGGGGCAGCCTCGTTTTATGTTGTTGACCAGTCTGATAACGGCAACAGCGGTAACCAGCGCGTGACCATTGCGCTGTATAAGGACAACGCGCCAAAAGCTGACGCACCGAAAAACCGCGTGATTAACGGTGTTGTTGAACTGCCGAAAGATCAGGCAATTGCGCTGGAACCGTACGACACCGTCACCGTTCAGGGCTTTTACCGCAGCCAGCCTGAAGTGAACGATGCCATCACCAAAGCCGCGAAAGAGAAAGGGGCCTACTCTTTCTACATCGTGCGTCAGGTCGATGCTAACCAGGGCGGCAACCAGCGTATTACCGCGTTCATCTATAAAGAAGATGCGAAGAAACGTGTTCTGCAGAGCCCGGATGCGATTCCGGCAAACTCAGAAGCCGGTCGCGCGGCGATAGCGAAAGGCGGCGAAGAAGCGAAGAAAGTGGAAATCCCAGGCGTCGCAACGACGGCTACGCCAAGCGCTGAAGTGGGCCGTTTCTTTGAAACGCAGTCCACGAAAGGTGGCCGTTATTCGGTTACGCTGCCAGACGGTACCAAAGTTGAAGAGCTGAACAACGCCACTGCCGCGCAGATGGTGCCGTTCGACAGCATCAAATTTACCGGCAACTACGGCAACATGACGGAAGTCTCTTACCAGGTCGCGAAGCGTGCGGCGAAGAAAGGGGCGAAGTTCTACCACATCACCCGCCAGTGGCAGGAACGTGGTAACAACGTGACCATCAGCGCCGATCTGTACAAGTAACAAAATCGTTTAAAAAAGGCGGCGCAATGCCGCCTTTTTTGTTACTTTTTTTGAATTTCTGCCACACGTCATTGCATGCTTTCGTTACACTCCGTAAAATCCCGCGCCTTAGTGTGATCCACCATTTTTATGCGCCTGAGCGAAATAATTATTCTGGATTTTGACCTTTCATAACAGGAAGCCAATGGAAAAGAAACTTGGCCTGAGTGCTCTGACTGCACTCGTTTTAAGCTCAATGCTGGGTGCGGGCGTATTCAGTTTGCCGCAAAATATGGCGGCCGTCGCCAGCCCGTCTGCCCTCATCATTGGCTGGGGCATTACGGGTGTCGGAATATTGCTGCTGGCCTTCGCCATGCTGCTGCTGACGCGCATTCGCCCGGATCTGGACGGCGGCATTTTCACCTATGCCCGGGAAGGTTTCGGCGAGCTGATTGGCTTCTGCTCCGCCTGGGGATACTGGCTGTGTGCGGTGATCGCCAACGTCTCCTATCTGGTGATCGTTTTCTCGGCCCTCAGTTTCTTTACCGATACGCCTGAGCTGCGCCTGTTTGGCGACGGGAATACCTGGCAGTCTATTGTGGGCGCCTCGGTGTTACTGTGGTTCGTCCACTGGCTGGTGCTGCGTGGCGTACAAACGGCCGCCAGCATTAACCTGGTGGCGACGCTCGCGAAGCTGGTTCCGCTCGGCCTGTTTATCGTTCTGGCCTTCATTGCGTTCCGTATGGACGTGTTCACGCTCGATTTCAGCGGCGTTGCGCTGGGCGTCCCCGTCTGGGAGCAGGTGAAAAACACGATGCTGATTACCCTGTGGGTGTTCATCGGTGTTGAAGGCGCGGTTGTGGTTTCTGCCCGGGCCCGAAATAAACGCGATGTGGGCCGCGCCACGCTGCTGGCGGTACTGGCCGCGCTCGGGGTCTATCTGCTGGTGACGCTGCTGTCGCTGGGCGTGGTGGCGCGTCCTGAACTGGCTGAAATGCGTAACCCGTCAATGGCGGGCCTGATGGTGAAAATGCTCGGCCCCTGGGGCGACGTGGTGATTGCCGCTGGCCTTATCATCTCCGTCTGCGGAGCCTACCTGAGCTGGACCATCATGGCGGCTGAAGTGCCTTTCCTGGCCGCGACGCACAAGGCGTTTCCACGCCTGTTTGCGCGTCAAAACCAAAACAGCGCGCCGTCTGCCTCACTCTGGCTGACCAACATCAGCGTTCAGATCTGTCTGGTGCTGATCTGGCTCACAGGTTCAGACTATAACACGCTGCTGACCATCGCCTCGGAGATGATTCTGGTACCCTATTTCTTAGTGGGTGCGTATCTGTTAAAAATTGCCACACGCCCGGCGCATTATGTCGTGGGTGTCGGAGCCTGTATTTACGGCCTGTGGTTGTTGTATGCTTCCGGACCTATGCATCTGCTGCTGTCGGTGGTGCTGTACGCACCGGGTCTGCTGGTGTTCATCTACGCCCGCCGCACGCATCAGCTGGAGAACGCGCTGAAACGCCGTGAGATGGCCTTAATTGGACTGTTACTGGTTGCTGCCGTGCCGGCAACCTGGATGTTAGTGGGATAGCATCGCCTTTCCCATTGTTGAACTGTAAAGGAGAATACGATGGGAAATGCACCGCTTCGCCCCATACTGATCACCGGCGGAGGCCGCCGTATCGGCCTCGCCCTCGCCCATCATTTTCTCAACCTTCGCCATCCGGTCATTGTCAGCTACCGCACGGAATACCCGTCGATTGAAGGGCTGCGCAAAGCCGGGGCGGTTTGCATTCAGGCTGATTTTTCAACCGATGAAGGCATTCTGGCCTTTGCGGAAAAGGTGAAATCCACCACAACGGGTCTGCGCGCCGTGCTCCATAACGCCAGCGCATGGCAGGCCGAAAAGCCGGGTACGTCACTCAGCGAAACGCTCTCCGCCATGCTGCAGATCCACGTCAATGCCCCTTATCTGCTTAACCACGCTCTGCAGGATCTACTCCGCGGCCACGGGCATGCTGCGGGCGACATCATTCACTTCACGGATTATGTGGTGGAGCGCGGCAGCGACAAGCACATTGCCTATGCGGCCAGTAAAGCCGCGCTGGATAACATGACCCGCTCGTTTGCCCGCAAGCTCGCCCCCGAGGTGAAGGTGAACGCCATCGCCCCGGCAATGATCTTATTCAACGAAAACGATGATGCGGAGTATCGCCAGCAGGCGCTGAATAAATCGCTGATGAAAATTGCCCCGGGCGAGAAAGAGGTCATCGACCTCGTGGATTACCTGCTCACCAGTTGCTACGTCACCGGCAGAACCTTTGCCGTGGACGGCGGCCGACCGCTGCGCTAGTGAAAGCGGCTCCAGAAGAAAATTAACACCCAGGCGCTGAGCCCCCAGCAGACCACCGCCCCGCTCAGCGCCAGGGGAAGACGCAGAAAAGCGGTGAAATACCACAGCGAAAGCAGGTAGAGAAAATACGGGATGATTGACCACATGCCAAACACGATGGTCGTGCGTAACGCTTCCGTGCCGCGTTCAGACGCCACAATATAGTGGGCAATGAGTGCAAAAGTCGGGAAGAGAGGGATCAGCCCGGCAATATAGTAGTTTTTCGTTTTTGCCAGAATGCCAATCAGCAACACCACCAGCGCACCCAGCGCGGCTTTGATCACCAGAGCCATCGTTTTCCTTATAATAATCAACTCACCCTATGGGCCAGAATAACGGAACCGGCGTTAATTTTGAAAGATTAATGGAAGGTTAAGGTTTCGCGGTGTATGTTGGCTTTTTTCACGAAAACAGACGCTGTATGAATAAGATTGTTTATGTTGAAGACGAACCCGAAGTCGGGCAGCTGATCGCCGCCTATCTGGGTAAACATGATATGGACGTCATTGTTGAACCTCGTGGCGATCGTGCCGAAGAGGTGGTCGTCCGTGAAAACCCGGATCTGGTGCTGCTGGATATCATGTTGCCGGGCAAAGACGGCATGACGCTCTGCCGCGACCTGCGCGCCCGGTGGGAGGGCCCTATCGTCCTGCTCACCTCACTGGACAGCGATATGAACCATATTTTGTCGCTGGAGATGGGTGCCAATGATTACATTCTGAAAACCACACCGCCTGCCGTCCTGCTCGCTCGCCTGCGCCTCCATTTACGCCAGCACGCCAGCATCGAACGCGAAGCACCGGCGCCGTCTCTGACGCCGCACAAAGCGATGCGCTTCGGTACGCTGTCTATTGATCCGATTAACCGTCAGGTGCTGCTCTCTGGCGAGCTTATCGCCCTTTCCACCGCAGATTTTGACCTGCTGTGGGAGCTGGCAACGCATGCCGGGCAGATCATGGATCGTGACGCGCTGCTGAAAAACCTGCGTGGCGTAAGCTATGACGGAATGGACCGCAGCGTGGACGTGGCGATTTCGCGTCTGCGCAAAAAACTGCAGGATAACGCCACCGAGCCCTACCGCATTAAAACCGTGCGTAACAAGGGCTATCTGTTTGCCCCACATGCGTGGGAAACCTGATCGCCGGACAGGATAACCTGCGCGAAATAAAGGCATTACGCGAGAATGCCCTTCTTTCGCGCGTTTATTTTTACGTTTGCGCAACAATTAACTTGCTAAGCACGCAAACTATTCCATAATTACCTTCTCGACTCTCCTTTCTTCAGCTCGCCCCGCTCTTGCGATTGTTTTACTCATTTTCGCCGTGAAGCTTTCACGACATCTCTCCAATAAATCTTGAAATGAGGATTTAAGCTCATGAATTATGTATAGCTACGGTCAGGTAGAAGCGATAAAAACCAATCTTGAGTGGATTGTTAATCAGGCAACCCTGAACCACGCCTCCCCCTCACGCACCGATCAAAAAGCGCTCTTTGACCTGCTGGAACTCATCCAGTCTTACGAAATACTGCTGGATCTCATCAGCGAATACGGAACGGATGTGATTGATACGCACATTGCAGAAGGCCTGGCCGTGACGGAAAAATTCATCGCCAAGGTAAAAAACAGCGCGAAAGCCGTCTAACACGCTCGACAGACGTGAAAAACGCGAAGGGTTTTCATGTATATTCTGCACATAGCGTTTTTGCGGTGAGATCCAATGAAAAAGCTGTTTGTGCAGTTTTATCTTTTACTGTTTGTCTGCTTCCTGGTGATGACCATGCTGGTCGGCCTGGTCTATAAATTTACCGCCGAACGCGCGGGCAGGCAGTCTCTGGATGACCTGATGAAAAGCTCGCTGTATTTGATGCGTAGCGAGCTGAGAGAGATCCCGCCACACGACTGGGCGAAAACCCTGAAAGAGCTGGATCTCAATCTGTCATTCGATTTACGCATTGAGCCGTTGAAAGATTTCGATCTGGACCCGCCCGCCATGCAGCGTCTGCGCGACGGGGATATCGTCGCGCTGGATGAGAAATACACCTTTATCCAGCGAATTCCGCGCAGCCATTACGTGCTGGCCGTCGGGCCGGTGCCCTATCTCTATTATCTGCATCAGATGCGCCTGCTGGACATGGCGCTGATGGCCTTTATCGCCATTTCACTCGCGTTTCCGGTTTTTATCTGGATGCGCCCGCACTGGCAGGACATGCTGAAACTCGAATCCGCCGCGCAGCGTTTTGGCGAGGGGCATTTTACAGAGCGTATTCACTTCGACAGCGGTTCCAGCTTTGAACGTCTGGGTGTGGCCTTTAACCAGATGGCCGATAACATCAATGCCCTTATCGCCAGCAAGAAACAGCTGATCGACGGAATTGCGCACGAACTGCGCACGCCGCTGGTACGCCTGCGCTATCGTCTGGAGATGAGCGAGAACCTGACGGAAGCAGAGTCTCAGGCGCTTAACCGCGACATTGGCCAGCTTGAGGCGCTGATTGAGGAGCTGCTGACCTACGCGCGCCTCGATCGCCCGCAAAACGAGCTGAACCTCAGCACGCCGGATCTGCCCGCCTGGCTGCAAACCCACATTGACGACGTTCAGAGCGTGAACCCGCAGCGCACGCTGTTGACGCGCGTCACGCCGGGTGACTACGGCGCGCTCGATATGCGCCTGATGGAGCGCGTGCTGGACAACCTGATGAACAACGCCATGCGCTACAGCGAAAGTACGCTGCAGATTGGGCTTGATCTGCAGGGCAATCAGGCCCGCCTGACGGTAGAGGATGACGGACCGGGGATTGCGCCGGAAGCACGCGAAACCGTGTTTGAACCGTTTGTCCGCCTCGATCCCAGCCGCGATCGCGCCACCGGCGGATGCGGTCTGGGGCTGGCAATCGTCCACTCTATCGCGCAGGCGATGGGCGGCACGGTGCATTGCGAAGAGAGCGAGCTCGGCGGCGCGCGCTTCTGCTTTAGCTGGCCGGTGTACCATAACATCGCCCTTCCCGTCCCTGCCTGACTTCAACCGCACGCTGGCCTGACCCGGCGTGCTGTGCTATATGATAAGTATGTTGTAACTAATGAGGGGCTTATGGCGACCTACGATCTTATTGAACGGCTGAACAACACGTTTCGGGAAATAGAACACGAGCTGCTGACCCTGACAGAACGTTTGCAGACCTGCCGACTGCTGGCCGCGCGCGTTTTTACCCTGCCAGAGGTAGTCAAAGGGGCCGAGCACGACCCGCTGGACACCATCGACGTGAAGCAGCACATCGGCAAGGCCGCACTGGAGCTGGCGATGAAACACTATCGCCATCTTTTTATCCAGCAGCAGTCTGAACAGCGCAGCAGCAAGGCGGCCGTGCGGCTGCCGGGCGTGATCTGTCTGCAAACCGATGCAGTAGCGCGCGAGGCGCTGGAAAGCCAGATTGCCCATATCAACAGTCTGAAAGCGGCATTTGAGAAGATCGTTACCGAAGAGTCGGGCCTGGCCCCCGCCGCCCGGTTTGAGTGGGTGCACCGTCAGCTTCCGGGGTTAATTACCCTGAATGCCTATCGCACGCTGACGGTTCTGCGCCATCCCGCCACGCTGCGCTTCGGCTGGGCGAATAAGCACATCATTAAAAACTTCACCCGGGATGAAATTCTGGCGCAGCTGGAAAAGAGCCTGAAGACGCCGCGCACCGTCGCGCCGTGGTCGCGTGAGCAGTGGATCGAGCGCCTGGAGCAGGAGTACCACAGCATCGCCTCGCTGCCAGCGGATACGCGCCTCAAAATTAAGCGCCCGGTGAAGGTGCAGCCTATCGCCCGCGTCTGGTATTCCGGCCAGCAAAAACAGGTGCAGTACGCCTGTCCGACGCCGCTGATTGCGCTCTATGATGCCGATCAGGGGGCTATCGTGCCGGATATTGGTGAGTTGCTGAATTACGATGCTGAAAATGTCCAGCACCGTTACCGACCTCAGGCGCAGCCGCTTCAGCTCATTATTCCGCGGCTGCACCTGTACGTGGCGAGTTGATTATTTCAGACTGCCAACCATCGCCTCAGGGCGCACCCAGGCATCAAACTCCGCCTCCGTCAGATAGCCCAGCGCCAGGGCGGAGGCTTTCAGCGTCAGCCCCTCCTTATGCGCTTTTTTGGCGATCTCGGCGGCTTTATCGTAGCCGATATGGGTATTGAGCGCGGTCACCAACATCAGCGACTCGTTCAGCAGCTGGCTGATGCGCTCGCGGTTTGGCTCGATCCCCACCGCGCAGTGTTCGTTAAAGCTCTCCATGCCGTCCGCCAGCAGACGAATTGATTGCAGAACGTTGTGGATCACCATCGGTCGATAGACGTTCAGCTCGAAGTTGCCGGATGCACCGCCCAGGTTGACGGCCACGTCGTTGCCCATTACCTGACAGCAGAGCATGGTCATGGCTTCGCACTGGGTCGGGTTGACTTTACCCGGCATGATGGAGCTGCCCGGCTCGTTTTCCGGAATGCTGATTTCACCGATGCCGCAGCGCGGGCCCGAGGCCAGCCAGCGCACGTCGTTGGCGATTTTCATTAGCGACGCCGCCAGCCCTTTCAGCGCGCCGTGGGTGTGGACCAGCGCATCGCAGGTCGCCAGCGCTTCGAATTTGTTGGGCGCCGTGACGAACGGCTGTCCGGTTATGGCCGCAAGCTCCTCCGCCACGCGCACCGCATACTCCGGATGGGTGTTTAACCCGGTGCCGACCGCCGTGCCGCCGAGCGCCAGCTCCGCCAGGTGCGGCAGGCTGTTTTCAATATGCCTCAGGTTATGTTCCAGCATCGCCACCCAGCCGGAAATCTCCTGGCCGAGCGTCAGCGGCGTGGCGTCCTGCAGGTGCGTACGGCCAATTTTGACGATATCGCGGAAGGCCTGCGCTTTCTCGTTGAGCGTGGATTTGAGGACGTTGAGCTGGGGGATAAGCTGCTCGCGGATAGCAATCACCGCCGCCACGTGCATGGCCGTGGGGAAGACGTCGTTAGAACTCTGGCTCTTGTTGACGTCATCGTTCGGGTGAACCTTGCGCTCCATGCCGCGCACGCCGCCCAGCAGTTCGCTGGCCCGGTTCGCCAGCACTTCGTTCATGTTCATGTTGCTCTGGGTGCCGGAACCGGTCTGCCAGATGGCGAGCGGAAATTCGTCGGGATGCTTGCCCGCCAGCACTTCGTCGGCGGCATTTATGATGGCGGTGGCCTTGTCTGCCGCCAGCAGGCCTAAATCCTGGTTCACTTTCGCGGCTGCGCGTTTGGTGAGCGCCAGCGCCTGAATCAGCGAAGCGGGCATTTTTTCAGTCGAGATACGGAAATGCTCCAGCGAACGCTGGGTTTGCGCGCCCCATAGCTTGTCGGCCGGGACGTCGATGGCGCCCATCGAGTCTTTCTCATGGCGTACCGTGGTCATTACTTTCTCCTTGATAACACTGTCGGGATTGCTCACATGCTTAAGGGATAAGTATTGATGACTTCTGAGAAACGGTATGGCGCTTTGTGCGCTCTTTTTGGTGTCGGGTGGCGGCTTCGCCTTACCCGACCTACGAGAATGTAGGCCGGGTAAGCGTCAGCGCCACCCGGCATTTTCTTCAGACTACTTCACACACGCCGAACACTGAGAAGACTGGATCTGTTTGAAGAAGTCGTTGCCTTTGTCATCCACGAGGATAAACGCCGGGTAGTCTTCCACCTCAATTTTCCAGATCGCTTCCATGCCCAGTTCCGGGTATTCCACGCACTCCAGGCTCTTGATGCTGCCCTGCGCCAGCACCGCAGCCGGGCCGCCGATGCTGCCGAGGTAGAAGCCGCCGTGCTTGTGGCAGGCGTCCGTTACCTGCTGGCTGCGGTTGCCTTTCGCCAACATAATCATGCTGCCGCCGTTAGCCTGCAGCTGGTCGACGTACGAGTCCATACGGCCCGCCGTGGTTGGGCCTAATGAGCCAGAGGCATAGCCTTCAGGCGTTTTCGCCGGGCCCGCGTAGTAGATCGGGTGATCTTTAATGTACTGCGGCAGCCCTTCGCCGTTGTCCAGACGCTCTTTCAGCTTCGCGTGCGCAATGTCGCGGCCCACGATAATCGTGCCGTTGAGGGAGAGACGGGTCGAAACCGGATACTGAGACAGCTGCGCCAGGATCTCTTTCATCGGACGGTTCAGATCCACGCGAACCGCTTCCCCCTCGCCCGCTTTGCGCAGCGCTTCCGGGATGTATTTGCCCGGGTTGTTCTCCAGCTTCTCGATCCAGATGCCGTCGCGGTTGATCTTCGCCTTGATGTTGCGATCCGCAGAGCAGGACACGCCCATCCCGACCGGACAGGATGCACCGTGACGCGGCAAACGGATCACGCGCACGTCGTGGGCGAAGTATTTGCCGCCAAACTGCGCGCCGAGGCCCAGATTGCGCGCTTCTTCCAGCAGCTCCTGCTCAAGCTGCACGTCGCGGAACGCCTGGCCGTGCTCGTTACCTTCGGTTGGCAGGCCGTCGTAGTATTTGGTTGAGGCCAGCTTCACGGTCTTCAGCGTGCTTTCCGCCGAGGTACCGCCAATCACAAACGCGATATGGTACGGCGGGCACGCCGCGGTGCCGAGGGTGCGCATCTTCTCAACCAGATAATTCTTCAGCTTGCCCGGGGTGAGCAGCGCTTTGGTCTCCTGGTAGAGATAGGTTTTGTTGGCCGAACCGCCGCCTTTGGCGATGCAGAGGAATTTGTACTCGTCACCGTCGACGCTGTAGAGATCGATCTGTGCAGGCAGGTTAGTGCCGGTGTTGACCTCTTTGTACATGTCCAGCGCTGCGTTTTGCGAATAGCGCAGGTTGTCTTCGGTGTAGGTGTTGTAGACGCCGTGCGCCAGCGCCGCTTCATCGCCGCCGCCGGTCCAGACGCGCTGGCCTTTTTTACCAACGATGATCGCCGTACCGGTATCCTGGCAGGTAGGCAGAATGCCTTTCGCCGCGATATCGGAGTTACGCAGGAACTGCAGGGCAACGTACTTGTCGTTTTCGCTGGCCTCCGGGTCGCTCAGGATATCTGCAACCTGCTGCTGATGCGCTGGGCGGAGCATAAACGAGGCGTCGTGGAAAGCGTGCTGCGCCAGCAGCGTCAGCGCCTGCGGATCCACCTTGAGGATCTCTTGTCCTTCAAACTCAGAGACGGAGACGTGATCGCGGGTTAACAGGTAATACTCGGTCTGATCCTGACTGAGGGGGAAAGGATCCTGATAATGGAAGGGTTTATTCGACATTGGTCTCTCACTTACTGCTTCGGTCTGTTTATTCAGGGCAGATGTTCCGCTGCCCGGCTTAAAAGCGAGTCAGCTTATCCTACACAATTTTTTAACAAAAACTGAGACTAGTACGACTTTTTACATCCACAGGTTACTTCCAGGTGGTTTATTGCTTTAATACCCGGAGTTTATTCCACATTTGAATCAGGGCTTGATAATGCAAAAACTCATTAACTCAGTGCAAAACTACGCCTGGGGAAGTAAAACTGCGTTAACGGATCTCTACGGTATCGCGAACCCAAACAACCTGCCGATGGCAGAACTGTGGATGGGGGCGCACCCGAAGAGCAGCTCAAAAATTGAAGACGCCAGCGGCCAGGCACGCAGCCTGCGCGACGTGATTGACGGCGATAAAGCCGCGCTGCTGGGCGACAAGGTGGCTCAGCGCTTTGGCGAACTGCCGTTCCTGTTTAAAGTGCTGTGCGCAGACCAGCCGCTCTCCATCCAGGTTCACCCGAACAAGCAAGCGTCTGAAATCGGCTTTGCGAAAGAGAATGCGGCAGGTATTCCGTTAGACGCCCCCGAGCGTAACTACAAAGATCCTAACCACAAGCCGGAGCTGGTGTTCGCGCTGACGCCGTTCCTGGCGATGAACGCGTTCCGCGAATTTTCAGAGATTATCTCCCTGCTGCAGCCGGTCGCGGGTGCCAATAACGCTATCGCGCATTTCCTTGAAAACCCGAACGCTGAGGCGCTAAGCCAGCTGTTTGCCAGCCTGCTGAACATGCAGGGTGAAGAGAAATCCCACGCCCTGGCGGTGCTGAAAGCCGCCCTGGACAGCCAGCAAGGTGAACCGTGGGAGACCATCCGTCTTATTGCGCAGTTCTATCCGGACGACAGCGGCCTGTTCTCCCCTCTGCTGCTGAACGTGGTGAAGCTGAATCCGGGTGAAGCAATGTTCCTGTTCGCGGAAACCCCGCACGCCTATCTGCAGGGCGTGGCGCTGGAGGTGATGGCCAACTCTGACAACGTGCTGCGCGCGGGCCTGACGCCGAAATACATCGACATCCCCGAGCTGGTTGCCAACGTCAAGTTCGTGGCGAAACCTGCCGCGGAGCTGCTGACTCAGCCGGTGAAAAACGGCGCAGAGCTGGACTTCCCGATTCCGGTTGAGGATTTTGCTTTCTCCCTGCACGACCTGAGCCAGACAGAAACGACCATCGCACAGGAAAGTGCGGCGATCCTGTTCTGCGTGGAAGGCGAAGCGACGCTGCACAAAGGCGAACAGCATCTGGTGCTTAAGCCCGGTGAGTCAGCATTCGTTGCAGCCAATGAGTCTCCGGTTAGCGTAAGCGGCACCGGTCGACTGGCGCGCGTTTTCAATAAGCTTTAAGCACTTACTGAATTTTTTAACAACTCTTGCTAAGCTAGTTGCAGGCTTAATATCTCCAGGCGGTTTTTACCGCCTGGTTTCATTTTAGGGATAGTCGCAATGAAAAAATCGGTCGTAGCGGTAGGAGTGATTGTAGCGTTAGGCGTGGTCTGGACGGGTGCCTCCTGGTTTACCGGGAAACAGCTGGAAGGACGCCTGGCTGAGATGGTGGCGCAGGCTAACGGAGAGATTAAGCGCAGCGCGCCGGAAGCGGGCCTTGAGCTGAGCTACCAGAATTATGAGCGCGGCGTGTTTACCAGCCGTATGCAGGTTGTGGTGAAGCCAGTTGCCGGTACGGAAAACGGCTGGCTGAAACCGGGTCAGAGCGTGGTGCTGGATGAAGTGGTCAGCCACGGTCCATTCCCGCTGGCGCAGCTAAAGTCGTTTAACCTGATCCCGTCAATGGCGTCCGTTCACACGGTCCTGGTGAATAACGACGTCACCAAACCGCTGTTCGACCTGGCAAAAAATACCTCACCTTTCGAGATCGACACCCGCATCAGCTATGCCGGTGACACGAGTTCTGATATTGCCCTGAAAGCGCTGAACTACGAGAAAGAGAATGAGAAAGTCGCCTTTAGCGGTGGTCACTTCAAACTTGACGCGGACCGCGACGGGAACGTGTTCTCCCTGACGGGTGAAGCGGAAAGTGGCCTGGTCAACGCCGTGAACGAATACAATCAAAAAGTTCAGCTCACCTTCAACAACCTGAAGGCCGACGGCAACAGCCGCATGACCGATTTTAAAGAGCGTATCGGCGATCAGAAACTGTCTCTCGATAAAGTTGCCATTGCGGTTGAAGGCAAAGAGATGGCCGTGCTGGAAGGCATGGACGTTAACGGCAAATCCGACGTGTCCAAAGACGGTAAGAGCATCAATACCCAGCTGGATTACACGCTGAAGAGCCTGAAAGTGCAGAATCAGGATCTGGGCACCGGCAAACTGTCGCTGAAGATCGGCAATATCGACGGCCAGGCGTGGCACGAATTTAGCCAGAAATACAGCAAAGAGAGCCAGGCGCTGCTGACCGATGCCGCGCTGCAGCAGAACCCGGAAGTCTACCAGCAGCAGGCGATGGCGGTGCTGTTCAACAACCTGCCGATCCTGCTGAAAGGCGAGCCGGTGGTCACCGTTGCGCCGCTGAGCTGGAAAAACAGCAAAGGCGAAACCAGCTTTAACCTGTCGCTGTTCCTGAAGGATCCGGCCACCGCCACGGGTGAACCGCAGACGCTGGCGCAGGAAGTGGATCGCAGCGTGAAGTCGCTCGACAGCAAGCTGACCATCCCGATGGATATGGCGACCGAGTTTATGACCCAGATTGCGAAGCTGGAAGGCTACGGCGATGAAGATGCCGGCAAGCTGGCGAACCAGCAGGTGAAAGGTCTGGCGGCCATGGGCCAGATGTTCCGCATCACGAAGGTGGACAACAACACGATTTCCACCAGCCTGCAGTACGCCAACGGCCAGGTCACGCTCAACGGCGACAAAATGCCGCTGGAGGATTTTGTCGGCATGTTTGGCATGCCTGCTCTGGGGATGCCGGAACCGGCTGAACCGGCAGCGCCAGCCGAACCGGCGGCACCGCAGCAGTAAACGTCAAAACCCCTCGCATGAGGGGTTTTTTATTGCCGGGTGGCGCTGACGCTTACCCGGCCTACGATTCCGGGCCGCTGCAGGCCCGCGCAAGCGCAGCGCCGCCGGGCGATGTGCAGCGGAGATTATTTCACCGGCACCAGGCGCGCCGCCACAATCTGGTGCCCGGCCTGAACGTCCGTATTGTCGATGCGCTGCATGATCCTGTCCGCCAGGGTGTAGCCCATCTCCCGCGCAGGGGTCGTGGCCCAGACGATCGGCACATCGTCGAGCGCGTTTTCACCGACGTCGGCGAACGCCCCCAGCGCCACCTGGTGGCCGAAGAAGGTTTCAACGCCCCCTTCACCGCTCTGACGCCCGGCGCGGATCAGGCCAAACCAGGCGCCCATGGCGATCACATCGTTATAGCAAATGACGGCGCTGATGGTCGGACTGCTTCGCAGCAGCGCGCCTATCGCTTCCGCCGCCATCTTCTGGCTGGACTCACACTCAACAACCCACTCGCTGTGGAACGGCAGGCCGTATTTAATCAGCGTCGCGCAGTAGCCGCCGACCCGTTCGGCGCGGGTCAGGGACGAGCTTTTGCCGCCCAGCCAGGCAATGCGCTGATGGCCGCGACGAATAAGATGCTCGGTCAGCATTTGCGCAGCCTGCATGTTATCCGGGCGCAGCGTATCGGCTTCATCGAGGTAGCTGGCGCGTGAAGCAAACACCAGCGGCACGCCTTTTTCAGCGGCGCGCTCGCACAGCTCGCTGCCCACGCCCGACGCCCCGGCGACGATCACCCCGTCCACACCCTGATTCAGCAGCATGTCGAGCCGGGAAAGCAGCTGATCGGCCTCGCGACCGCCGTGAAGCAGAAAGACCATCCGCCCCTGCGCTTCAAGCGCTTCGGTTAAGCCGGCGGTCAGCTCCGCATAGAAAGGTGACGTCAGGTCACGGACAATCAGGCCAATCACCCCGCTTTGCCCGCCGCGCAGCGCCGACGCCTGGCGGTTTCGCACAAAGCCCAACTGCTCAACCGCCTCGTTCACCCGCTGACCGGTCGCGGGAGAGATGCGTCCTTTTCCGCTCAGTACCAGAGAAACGGTGCTGACGGAAACCCCCGCCGCCAGCGCGACGTCGTTGATGGTGACTTTTTTCGCTACAGCCATGTGTTGGCGTGACTCCCTGAAAAATGAGATCGGTAAAACGTTTTATCAATACGTTATCTTTATACTACCAGTCAAAGCCTGAGAATGTGATTTAGCGCGCACTAAACTTTGATAAAACGTTTTATCTTCTCGCAGCATTGAAGCAGACAAACTGATTTTAACAATAAAGGAGTCGTTTTATGACGGCGAAAGCAGCACAAAAAATATCGCTGTGGGAATTTTTCCAGCAACTGGGTAAAACCTTTATGCTGCCCGTGGCGCTTCTCTCGTTCTGCGGGATCATGCTCGGGATCGGCAGTTCGCTCAGCAGTAAAGACGTCATCACGCTGATCCCCTTCCTCGGCGCGCCCGTGCTGCAGGCGATCTTTATCTGGATGAGTAAAGTCGGCTCCTTTGCCTTCAGTTTCCTGCCCGTGATGTTCTGTATTGCAATCCCGCTGGGCCTGGCCCGCGAGAACAAAGGCGTCGCGGCGTTTGCCGGTTTTGTGGGCTACGCGGTGATGAACCTGGCGGTTAACTTCTGGCTGACCGCAAAAGGCATACTGCCGACCACCGACGCCGCCGTTCTGAAGGCCAACAACATTCAGAGCGTGATTGGTATTCAGTCCATCGACACCGGGATCCTCGGGGCGGTGATCGCCGGGGTAATTATCTGGATGCTGCACGAGCGCTTCCACAATATCCGCCTGCCGGATGCCCTGGCCTTCTTCGGCGGCACCCGCTTTGTCCCGATCGTGACCCTGGTCGTTATGGGTCTGTTTGGTCTGATTATTCCGCTGATTTGGCCGGTCTTTGCGCTGGGCATCAACGGCATTGGCCGCATCATTAACGGTGCGGGAGATTTTGGTCCGATGATTTTCGGCACCGGCGAGCGTCTGCTGCTGCCGTTTGGCCTGCAGCATATCCTGGTGGCCCTGATTCGCTTCACCGAAGCGGGCGGCACCATGGAGGTGTGCGGTCACGACGTGAGCGGCGCGCTGACTATCTTCCAGGCGCAGCTGAGCTGCCCGACAACACACGGCTTCTCCGAAAGCGCAACCCGCTTCCTGTCTCAGGGTAAAATGCCTGCCTTCCTCGGCGGCCTGCCGGGTGCTGCGCTGGCAATGTACCACTGCGCGCGCCCGGAAAACCGTCATAAAATTAAAGGCCTGCTGATTTCCGGCGTGATCGCCTGCGTCGTGGGCGGTACCACCGAGCCTATCGAGTTCCTGTTCCTGTTCGTCGCGCCGGTGCTGTATCTGATTCACGCGGTGCTGACCGGTCTGGGCTTCACCGTGATGGCGGTGCTGGGCGTCACCATCGGCAACACTGACGGCAACGTGATCGACTTCGTGGTGTTCGGGATCCTGCACGGCCTGTCGACTAAGTGGTATCTGGTCCCTGTCGTGGCGGCAATCTGGTTTGCGGTGTACTACGGGATCTTCCGCTTCGCCATCACCCGCTTTAACCTGAAAACGCCAGGACGCGATATTGATACGGCCACCAGCGTTGAACAGGCGGTTGCCGGTACCGTGGGCAAATCCGGCTATAACACCCCTGCCATTCTGGCGGCGCTGGGCGGTGCGGATAACATCACCTCGCTGGATAACTGCATTACCCGCCTGCGTTTGTCGGTGGCGGATATGTCAAAAGTGGATACCAACGCCCTCAAGGCCAACCGGGCCATCGGCGTGGTACAGTTAAACCAGCACAATTTGCAGGTGGTTATCGGCCCACAGGTACAGTCAGTGAAAGATGAGCTGGCGACCCTGATGCGAACAGTAGAAGCCTGATGCCTCCGCCCCCTCACCATGAGGGGGTTTTACGTTAAGGATTAAAGCATGTTTGATTTCTCAACCGTCGTGGATCGACACGGCACCTGGTGTACGCAGTGGGACTATGTCGCCGACCGCTTTGGCGCGGCGGATCTGCTGCCCTTCACCATCTCGGATATGGATTTCGCCACCGCCCCCTGCATAACCGACGCGCTGCAACAGCGCATTCATCACGGCGTGTTTGGCTATAGCCGCTGGAAAAACGACGAGTTTCTCGCCGCCGTCGCACACTGGTTCCAGCAGCGCTTTAACACCCGAATTGATACCGAAAGCGTGGTTTATGGCCCCTCCGTCATCTACATGGTCTCGGAACTGATTCGCCTCTGGTCAAAACCCGACGACGGCGTGGTGGTTCACACCCCGGCATACGATGCCTTTTACAAAGCCATAGAGGGTAACGGGCGTCGTGTTGTGGCGGTTGAAATGGAAAAACAGGCCGCTGGCTGGCAGGGCAATATGGCAGCCCTCGAAGCGGCGCTGGCGAAACCGGAAAACAAAATTTTGCTGCTGTGCAGCCCGCAGAATCCGACCGGCAAGGTCTGGACGCGGGATGAATTGACGCAGATGGCGGAACTCTGCGAGCGCTATGACGTGGCGGTTATCAGCGATGAAATCCATATGGACATGGTGTGGGGAGAACATCGTCACACGCCGTGGACCGCAGTGGCGCGGAGCAAATGGGCGCTTCTGACCTCCGGCTCGAAAAGCTTTAACATTCCGGCGCTGACGGGGGCTTATGGCCTGATCGGCGATGAAGAGAGCCGTAACGGCTATCTCAGCGCGTTAAAAGGTCGGGACGGGCTCTCTTCCCCTTCCGTGCTGGCGCTAACGGCGCATATCGCCGCCTATCAGCAAGGGGGGCCGTGGCTGGATGCCCTGCGGGGTTATCTGGAAGAGAATCTGTTGTATATCGCTCAGGAAGTAAACCGCGCTTTTCCGAAACTCAACTGGCAGCCGCCGGAAGCGACCTATCTGGCCTGGATCGATCTGCGTCCGCTGAATATTGACGATCGGGCGCTGCAAAAAGTACTGATTGAGCAGCAAAAGGTCGCCATCATGCCGGGATATACCTATGGAAAAGAGGGAAATGGCTTCGTACGCCTCAATGCGGGCTGCCCGCGCAGCAAGCTGGAGCAAGGGGTTCAACGCCTGGTTGCTGGCATTAATACGCTTCTATAATCAATTTGCGCAACGGAATATTCCCTTGCGCAAATAGCTTTTTACCCCGTTTTGTTTTTATAATATGGCGCACTTTAACCAGAAAAGAGTGCGACCATGATTGATACACGCCTGCCTTTAACTGATATTCATCGTCACCTTGACGGTAACATTCGTGCCCAAACCATCCTCGATCTTGGCCGCCAGTTCAATTTAACGCTTCCTGCTCAGACCCTTGAGTCCCTGATCCCTCACGTACAGGTGACCTCTAATGAACCGGACCTGGTCAGCTTCCTGAGCAAACTCGACTGGGGCGTGAAGATGCTGGCGTCGCTGGATGCCTGCCGCCGCGTGGCGTTTGAGAACATCGAAGATGCCGCCCGCAACGGCCTGCACTACGTCGAGCTGCGCTTCTCGCCGGGCTACATGGCGATGACCCACAACCTGCCCGTTGCAGGCGTCGTGGAAGCCGTCATTGAAGGCGTCCGCGAAGGGTGTAAAACCTTCGACGTCCAGGCTCGCCTGATCGGCATCATGAGCCGTACCTTCGGTGAAGCCGCCTGCCTGCAGGAACTGGAAGCGCTGCTGGCCCATCGCGATGCCATCACCGCCGTCGATCTCGCCGGTGACGAGCTGGGCTTCCCGGGCAGCCTGTTCCTCTCCCACTTCAACCGCGCGCGCGATGCCGGCTGGCACATTACCGTGCACGCGGGTGAAGCGGCTGGCCCGGAAAGCATCTGGCAGGCCATCCGCGAGCTGGGCGCCGAACGTATCGGTCACGGCGTGAAGGCGGTAGAAGACCGCGCCCTGATGGATTTCCTGGCGGAGCAGCGTATCGGGATTGAGTCGTGCCTGACGTCTAACATTCAGACCAGCACCGTAGCATCGCTGTCGCAGCACCCGCTGAAAACGTTCCTTGAACACGGCGTGCTGGCCTCGCTGAATACGGACGATCCGGCGGTTCAGGGCGTGGATATCATTCACGAGTACAACATCGCCGCACCGCAGGCGGGTCTGAGCCGCGAGCAGATCCGTCAGGCGCAGATCAACGGGCTGGAGATCGCCTTCCTGACGCCTGCAGAGAAGCAGGCGCTGCGGGATAAGGTGGCAACCGCTTAACCCCCTTTGCCGGGTGGCGGCTACGCCTTACCCGGCCTACAACAACGTCAAAAACTTATGCCAGACAGAGCGTCGCGCGATGTTTGGCAGATTCGATCCCCAGCTCAATCAGCTCCATAATCTGTATCGCCTGGCTGGCCGGAACCGGATTCTCTCCCGTGCCGTTCAGCGCATCGCGGATAGCGGCATAATACGCCGGATAGTTACCCGGTATCGTCAGCAAGGTCTCTTCGACCAGCTCGTCGCCTTCCACCCGCGTGACGACGCCGTCGCGCATATCATAGCCCCAGTCTTCCTGCGGCAGACGCTCACCGTTTTTCAGCCTGTCTTCCTGCGGATCGAGACCAAACTTCACGTAGCTGCCGCGCGTGCCGTGAATAATGTAACGGGCAGATTCTGCCGCCGCGACCATCGTCCCGTGCAGCACAATTCGCCGCTGCGGGTAACTGAGCACCGCGTGGAAGTAATCGGTCGTCTGCGCACCGGGCCTGAGCTGGGCCAGATCGACCGTCATGCTCACCGGCAGGCCAAAGAGATTGACGGCCTGATCCAGCAGATGCGGGGCTAAATCATACCAGATACCGCTGCCAGGACCGGCCTGCTCGCGCCAGCGGTTTCGTACCTGCGGGCGAAAGCGGTCAAAGTGCGACTCAAAAAAGAGGATCTCCCCTAACGTACCTTCACTGAGAAGCCGTTTTACCGTCAGAAAATCACTGTCCCAGCGGCGGTTATGGAACACCGACAGCAGCCTGCCCAGACTCTTTGCCAGCGCATCCAGCTCGCGAGCCTGTGACAGTGTCACGGTAAAGGGCTTATCGACAACCACATGCTTCCCGGCTTCCAGCGCGGCCTTTGCCAGCGGAAAGTGGGTATCGTTCGGCGTGGGAATGACGATTAAATCAATGTTTGGATCGTTGAAAAGATGTTTTGGCTCGGAGACAACCGGCACAGAAGGCCAGTCTGCATGGACTTTAGCAGCGTCGCTGCTGGATACCACCGCCAGCGCCATCCCCGGCGTCCCGGCAATCAGAGGCGCATGAAACGTTTTGCTCGCGTACCCGTAACCAATAAGCCCAACGCGGATATTATCACTCATAGTGTCATCCTCTTTTAAGTCGTTCTTATTTCACACTGGCTAGTCTGGCATTAGCACGGATTAATAATGTGCCGTATGACGTAAAATAGCAGGTTATACGGATTGTTTTTGTTACATAGTATTAACCTACTGATTTTGTTTAAGGGAACCGTTCCCAAAGCCCTTGCCGTCAGGGAAACGTCGCTGTAACATTTGCGCCCTGTCTTTATGGATAAAGTACAATTACACATCATGACGTCAATTATTAATCGAATCATTGAATTAGCGGGATGGATTGTCCTTGGGGTGTCGGTCATTTTGCTGGGCGTTGCCAGCCATATCGATAACTACCAGCCGCCGGAGCCTGTCACCGTCGCTCAACCTAAGGAAGTTGCGATTAAGTGGTCCGCAGCTCCCGATATGACGCCCCAAACCGTCCTTTATCGACGTCCTGTGGCTCAATTTTCCAATTTTCAGCCCAAAATCGTCTCTTCGTGGCTGATTTTGGCC